>JBBRID010000098.1:0-10364 GCA_038221635.1 Burkholderiales bacterium | reverse complement strand
GGCATCTCGAGGTCGACCCAGACTGGTTTGGCCGAATCAGACAATGCTTCCGGGCTGTCGATCTCTTCCTGGAAAAGCCGGCCATTGGCCAAGGAGAATATGTTCAGCATGCAGATTCCAGCGGGCAGCAGGGCCAGGCAGCGGAAAGCGGCTCGCGGGCTCGCGCCTCTGACCCGAAACCGCGGATTTCCGGCCGGTACAGGGCGCCACTCAGCGAATCGGGACTCGGTCCAATGCAGGCTCCGAACGGTTCAACAAACGATTATCACACCGGGCACCGCCACAAGGCGCGAGCCGCGCAATTGGCCGCTGAAACATTGACTTCATCCGCTTGTCACGGTTGGGCAATCAGTGCACACTGATTTCAACGATGACCGGCACTAAAGCCTGCCCACCCTCCCCGCCGACATCTCGGCAACGCCGCGAATGTGCTTTCGCGACGCCTCGCAGTATCCCCCACCCCGACCAAAGGAGTCTCCATGAACTTGACGATCAGCGGACATCACCTCGAGGTAACTCCCGCGCTTCGTGAGTACGTGCTCACCAAACTCGAGCGCATCACCCGCCATTTCGATCAAGTTGTGGACATAACCGTGCTGCTTTCAGTCGAGAAGCTGAAGGAAAAAGAACGCCGCCAGAAGGCGGAGGTGACCTTCCACGTCAAGGGCAAGGACATCTTCGTCGAGCAAGCCCACGAAGACATGTATGCCGCAATTGACCAGTTGATGGACAAGCTCGATCGCCAGGTCTGCCGCCACAAGGACAAACTGCAAGACCATCACCACGCGACGGCCAAGCGCCTGGACGCCAGCGACGCAAGCGACGTCGGCTGAGGCAATACCCGGCGAGCCGGGGCACGATACCCGGCGGGCCGGGGCACGATACTCTGCGGGCCGGGGCAAATCCGGCCAGCTTCGGGATTCGATCAGCATGGATACCGCGACGAGACCTTGCTGCATGGCACCAAGCGGTGCAAAATCCGCCCCCCGAGCCGCCGGGTCGGTCACCGACGCGACCTTCCCGGCACCTTCAACCCGCCCTTCGGGCGCTGATCGCGGTCTGGCTGCCGGCTTTTGGCTGCCACCGCAATGCTTACATGAACCGTCTCGCTGCCATCTTGCCCGCCAGCAACGTGATTGTCGATATCGACGCCACGAGCAAGAAACGTGCTTTCGAACACGCGGGCCTGCTGTTTGAAAATCAGCATTCCATCGCCCGGGCGATCGTCACCGACAACCTGTTTGCACGCGAACGGCTCGGCTCCACCGGGCTGGGTCACGCCGTGGCGATCCCGCACGGCCGGATCAAGGGTTTGAAGAATCCCCTGGCCGCGGTGCTCAGGGTGCTGCAGCCGATCCCGTTTGACGCGCCGGATGACCAGCCGGTCAGCCTGCTGATCTTTCTGCTGGTACCAGAGGCGGCTACCCAGCGCCACCTGGAGATCCTTTCGGAGATCGCAGAGATGCTGAGCGATCGCGAACTGCGCGAGCGCCTGAAGACCGAGGAGTCCGCCGCCAAGGTCCATGAGTTGATTGCCAACTGGGAGCCATTGAAGTCGGTGGCGTGATGACTGCCCGGCGGCGCTGATAATCGGGCGACCGAAGCCGCCAGCAGAAACCGTTGAAACCCACCGTCATCAGCGCTGAAGCGCTGTTCGAAGAGCACAGTGCCACGCTGCACTGGCAATGGATTGCCGGCCACGCCCATCCGGAGCGCCGCTTCGACGAAGCGGCTGTCCGCAACGCACAGTCGGCCGCCGACCTGGTCGGCTACCTGAATTACATCCATCCCTATCGGGTGCAGATCGTCGGCAGGCGGGAAGTTGCCTACCTGAGCGGTTCGGCCCCTGAAGACCAGGAGCGCCGAATCCAGCGGATCGTCACGCTCGAGCCGCCCGTGGTCATCGTCGCCGACGATCAGCAGCCGCCCGAGCGCCTGGTCGCACTGTGTGACCGGGCGGAAATTCCGCTGTTCGTCACGGCCGAATCTGCCGGCCAGGTCATCGACGTCGTGCGCAGCTATCTGGCTCTGCACTTTGCCGAGCGAACCACTCGGCACGGCGTCTTCATGGACATTCTGGGGCTGGGTGTACTGGTCACCGGCGAATCAGGGCTCGGCAAGAGCGAACTCGGCCTCGAGCTGATCTCGCGCGGCCATGGCCTGGTTGCCGACGATGCGGTCGACCTCTATCGGGTGTCGCAGTCGGCGCTGGAAGGGCGCTGCCCCGAATTGCTGATGAATCTGCTTGAAGTGCGCGGCATCGGCCTGCTCGACATCAAGGCGATCTTCGGCGAGACCGCCGTGCGCCGCAAGATGCGCCTCAAATTGATCGTGCACCTGGTTCGAAAGGAGACGATGGAGCGTGACTTCGAACGCCTGCCCTACGAGCCTCTGTACGAAGAAATTCTCGACGTCCCGGTGCGCAAGGCAGTGATCGCGGTGGACGCCGGCCGCAACCTCGCGGTGCTGGTGGAGGCTGCCGTGCGCAACACCATTCTGCAATTGCGGGGCATCGACACTTACCAGGAATTCATCGCCCGCCACCAGAAAGCGATGACCAGCGGCGAGCCGCCCGGCTGAACCGCATCGCCGGGCCGTCAGCCCCGATCAGCCATTGCCTCAGGGCGGCTTTGTCAGTTGCTCTTCTGGCGGAAGGCGCAATCTTTCTTGGTACATGCGGCGTACAACGCGAGCGCATGATCCTGCAACTCGAATCCGCGCGCATGGGCAATGGTCTTTTGCCGTTTCTCGATTTCGGGGTCGAAAAACTCCTCGACCCGGCCACAGTCCAGGCAGACCAGGTGATCGTGATGCTTGCCTTCGTTCAGCTCGAAAACCGCCTTGCCGGTCTCGAAGTGGTTGCGCGACAGGATGCCGGCTTGTTCGAACTGCATCAACACCCGATAAACCGTGGCCAGCCCGACGTCCGCGCCTTCGGCGAGCAACATCTTGAAGACATCCTCGGCCGTCATGTGCCGCAGTTCGCTACGCTGGAAAACCTCGAGGATCTTGATGCGCGGCAGCGTGGCCTTCAGCCCGCTGCTTTTCAGTTCGTCGGCGTGGTTCGTCATGTCGGCTTGCAAGAGGTACAGACGACGTTGTCGCGCCGGATGGCGGCGAACCCCTCGCCCGCTAGAATCGATCAATGATATCGGGATGGGCGCGTCGTGCCACGACATGACCGCGTCCCTGCCAACGTCTTCTCTCTGCGGGTGCTTTCGCCATGTCCTTGTCCAAGCTTTCCAGGTTTGCCTCCATCGCCGTCCGTGCCGCTGTCTTCAGCGGCGCAGCACTGGCCCTGGCTGCCTGTTCATCGATCGCCAACAAAGACAAGGTGCTCGGCTTCGTCACGCCCTACAAGGTCGAAGTGGTGCAGGGCAACGTGATCACCAGCGAGCAGGCCGCGCTGGTCAAACCCGGCCAGACCCGCACGCAGGTGCGCGACATCCTAGGTTCTCCACTGTTGACAGATGTCTTTCATTCCGATCGCTGGGACTACATCTTCACGATTCGAAGGCAGGGTGCGGCGGCGCAGCGCCGGCAGGTCACGGTTCGTTTCGACGGCGACGCGCTGAAATCGATCGACGCCCCTGAACTGCCTGCCGAGCGCGAATTCGTCGAGTCGATCGACACCTTCAAGAGCAGCGGCAAACCGCCGCCGCTGGCGCTCAACGAAGAGCAGATGAAGCGACTGCCGGCACCGTCGGCTCCGGCGGCCGCTGCACCAGCGGCCACGCAGGCGCTGCCGTCGCGCACCTATCCTCCGCTCGAACCGCGCTGAGCGATGGCGTCGAAAAGTGACCCGGTCCGGCCTTTGCGCATCGCCATAGCCGGAGCATCCGGCCGGATGGGCCAGATGCTGATCGAAGCCGTGGTGAATGCCGACGACATGGTGCTGGCTGGTGCGCTCGACGTCGCCAGCAGTGCCAGCCTGGGCCAGGACGCGGCAGCGTTCCTCGGCAAGCCGGCTGGCGTCGCCATCACCGACGACCTGGAAGCCGGCCTGTCTGGCGCAGACATCTTGATCGACTTCACCCGCCCGGAAGGCACGCTCGCGCATCTGGCGGCCTGCCGCCGCCATGGCGTCAAGGCCGTCATCGGGACGACCGGCTTCAGCAGTGAGCAGAAGACCGAGATCGCGGCCCATGCCGAGACCTTGGCGATCGTGCTGGCGCCAAACATGAGCGTGGGCATCAACGTGGTGCTGAAATTGCTGGACATGGCCGCGCGCGCCATGTCCGAGGGCTACGACATCGAAGTCATCGAAGCCCATCATCGGCACAAGGTCGACGCGCCGAGCGGCACCGCGCTGCAGATGGGGGAGGTGGTGGCCAACGCAGTCGGTCGCAAGCTCGAAGATTGCGCGGTGTATGCCCGCGAAGGGATCACCGGCGAGCGCGATCCGTCGTCGATCGGTTTTGCGACGATCCGTGGCGGCGACATCGTCGGCGATCACACGGTGCTGTTTGCCGGCACTGGCGAGCGCATCGAAATCACCCACAAGAGCTCGAGTCGCACGACCTATGCCCAGGGCAGCCTGCGCGCGGCGCGTTTTCTGGCCGACAAGCCAAACGGCTTGTTCGACATGAACGCCGTGCTGAACCTCGGCTGATCCGCAGCGAAACAGCGTCTTCCAATGGGTGGTTTGCAGCAGGTCTGGCAGCAAGGCGACAACGTCATCCGCGCGGTGACGCTGTTGCTGCTGCTGATGTCGGTCAGCGCCTGGGTGCTGATCTTCTGGAAATCATGGCTGCTGCGCCGGGTGCGCCGTGATATCGCCCGCGCGGTGCCGGCATTCTGGGCGGCACCTGACCTGGCTGCGGCACGGGTTCAGCTCGGCGCCTTCGACCGCGAAGTCGTGCTGCTGCCACTGCTCGACGCCGCACTGGCACAGGCGTCTGGCGACAGCCTGGAAGCCCGCGGGCAACTGGCATCGCAATTGACACGCCGGCTTCGCGACAGCCTGCATGCCGTGCTGGCGCAGCTGCAATTCGGTCAGGTGCTGCTGGCGTCGATCGGCAGCACGGCGCCGTTCATCGGGCTGTTCGGTACCGTCTGGGGCATCTACCACGCGCTGCTCGCGATCTCGACGTCCGGTGGCATCACCATCGAGCGGGTCGCCGGTCCGGTCGGCGAGGCCTTGGTGATGACAGCGGCGGGCCTGGCGGTCGCGATCCCGGCGGTGCTGGCCTACAACATCTTCGGCAAACGGGTCAGCGCTTGCGAAGCCGATCTCGAAGGTTTTGCCCACGATCTGCGTGAAATGCGGCTCGAGGCTGCCACGCCGCTGATCGAGACAATCGGCTGACCCGGCGATGGCCTTCGGACGCCTCGAGCGCAACAGCCCACCGGCTCCGATGAGCGAGATCAACATGACGCCACTGATCGACGTCATGCTGGTACTGCTGGTGATCTTCATGATCACCGCGCCGCTGATGGTCTCCAGCCTGAAACTGGACCTGCCGAACAGCGACGCCGCACAAAACCGCGACGTGCCCGAATTCATTCACGTGGCCATCGATTCGGCCGGCACCTGGTATCTGGCCGACGAAATCGTCGATGCCGCGACGCTGCGGCAGCGGGTCGCCGAGATTGCAGGCCGCGCTCCCGACACCGAGGTGCAACTGCGTGCCGACCGAACCGCACCGTATGGCCAGGTCGCCGCGCTGATCGGCGAGGTGCAGCAGGGCGGCCTGACACGCATCGCACTGGTGGCCGAACCGACCGGCGTGCCGGCCAACTGAGGTCGTCGAACGGCAAAGGCGGCGAGCGTCGGCCAGCGCCAAACGACCACGCTTCCTATAATCTGCCCTCCCTCCCGGCCCCTTCCCACCCTCTTTCCAGCCCCTTTCCAGCCGAATACCCGGCGCCGCGCGATGAGCCCAGAATTCAAACCGACCGAGATCGAACAAGCGGCCCAGTCCGCATGGTCCGCTGTCGACGCTTACCGCGTGACGGAAGACGCGGTCGACGCCGCCGGCCGGCCGAAGGCAAAGTTCTACGCCTGCTCGATGCTGCCCTACCCAAGCGGCAAGCTGCACATGGGCCATGTGCGCAACTACACGATCAACGACATGTTGACCCGCCAGCTGCGCATGAAGGGCCGCAACGTGTTGATGCCGATGGGCTGGGACGCGTTCGGCTTGCCGGCCGAAAACGCGGCGATGAAGAACAAGGTTCCACCGGCCAAATGGACCTACGACAACATCGCGCACATGAAGTCGCAGATGCAGGCGATGGGCCTGGCCATTGACTGGAGCCGCGAGATCGCGACCTGCTCGCCAGACTACTACCGCTGGAACCAGTGGCTGTTCCTGAAGATGCTGGACGCCGGCATCGCCGAACGCCGCACCCAGGTCGTCAACTGGGATCCGGTCGACCAGACCGTGCTCGCCAACGAACAGGTGATCGACGGCCGCGGCTGGCGCAGCGGGGCCGAGATTGAAAAACGCGAAATCCCTGGCTATTACCTGAAGATCACCGGCTACGCTGGCGAGTTGCTCGACTCCGTGCAGAACCACCTGCCGGGATGGCCCGAGCGCGTCAAGCTGATGCAGGAAAACTGGATCGGCAAGAGCGAGGGTGTGCGCTTCGCGTTCACCCATTCGATCACCGATGACGCCGGCCAGTTGATCCAGGACGGCAAGCTCTACGTTTTCACGACGCGGGCCGACACCATCATGGGCGTGACGTTCTGTGCCGTCGCGCCGGAACACCCGCTGGCGCTGCACGCGGCGCAAACGCAGTCGGAAGTTGCGGCATTCATCGACGAGTGCAAGGCCGGCGGCACCACCGAGGCCGAACTGGCCACGCAGGAGAAAAAGGGTGTTCGCACCGGTTTGGTGGTGATCCACCCGCTAAGCCACGAAGAGATCGAGGTGTGGGTCGGCAACTACGTGCTGATGAGTTATGGCGATGGCGCCGTGATGGGCGTGCCCGCTCACGACGCGCGTGACTTCGAATTCGCCAAGAAATACGACATTGTGATCACGCAGGTCGTCCACATCGACGGCAAACACTACGACTACGGGAATTGGAACGACTGGTACGCCGACAAACAGAACGGCGTGACCATCAATTCCGATCTGTACAGCGGCCTGCCATTTGCAACCGCAGTCGACGTGATCGCCAAGGCCCTGCATGCCAAGGGATTGGGCGACAAGCAGACCACCTGGCGACTGCGTGACTGGGGCATCAGCCGCCAACGCTACTGGGGTACGCCGATCCCGATCATCCATTGCGACGAACACGGCGCGGTGCCGGTGCCCGAGAGCGATCTGCCGGTAATCCTGCCAGAAGACCTGATCCCCGACGGCAGTGGCAACCCGCTTGCCAAGTGCGATGCGTTCATTCATGTCGGCTGCCCGGTCTGCGGCAAGCCGTCGCGCCGCGAAACCGACACGATGGATACCTTCGTCGATTCGTCTTGGTATTTCATGCGCTACTGCAATGCGCAGCCGCGCGAGGGCTCCGCCGATACCATGACCGATTCGCGGGTCGATTACTGGATGCCGATGGACCAGTACATCGGCGGCATCGAACATGCGATCCTGCACCTGCTGTACGCGCGCTTCTGGACCAAAGTGATGCGCGACCTGAAGCTGGTCTCGTTCGATGAGCCGTTCGAGCGTCTGTTGACACAGGGCATGGTGCTCAACGAGGCGTTCTCGCGCAGCCCCGACGGCGCCGGCAAGGATTACCACTGGGCCCACGACCTCGACATCACGCGCGGCGAACACGCGCATGTGTTGTCGGCGTCGTTGAAGTCGGATGGCCAGCCGGTCGACTATGAAGGCTGGACGACGATGTCCAAGTCGAAGAACAACGGCGTCGACCCGCAACAGCTGATCGACAAGTTCGGGGCCGACACCGCGCGGCTGTTCGTGATGTTTGCGTCACCGCCCGAACAGACGCTCGAATGGAACGATGCCGGGGTCGAAGGGGCACATCGCTTCTTGCGCCGGGTCTGGAATTTCGCGGCCAAGAACGCCGCCGCCCTGCAATCGACCGAGGAGCCCGACGCGAACGGCCTGTCGGCTGCGGCGAAGGCCCTGCGCTTCGAGGTGCACACGGTTCTGCGCCAGGTCAGCTACGACTACGAGCGCATGCAATACAACACCGTGGTTTCCGGCGCGATGAAGCTGCTGAATGCGCTCGAGGCCTTCAGGCCCGAGGCCGGCGCCTCCACGGCAACGGCACTGCGTGAAAGTTTCGGCATCCTGCTGCGCTGCCTGTACCCGGCCTGCCCGCACCTGACCTGGACCCTGTGGCGCGATCTGGGCTATGCGGCCACGCACGGCGATCTGCTCGACGCGGCTTGGCCCGAAGTCGACGAGGGCGCGCTGCAGCAGGACGAGATCGAACTGATGTTGCAGGTCAATGGAAAATTGCGCGGTTCGATCAAGGTCGCCGCCAACGCGAACAAGGCGGAGATCGAGGCAGCGGCTTTGGCCAATGAGGATTACCTGAAGTTCTCGGACGGCAAGCGGGCGAAGAAAGTGATCATCGTGCCGGGCCGGCTGGTCAACGTCGTCGTCGGATGACGACAGCCGCCGTGCCTGCGTTTTCGCGCCGCCGCATCGTTCTGGCGGCCACCGCGTTGTCGATTCTGGGTGGCTGCGGCTTCGAGTTGCGGCGCGCGCCGGCCCTGAATTTCCGCACCATCCAGCTGCGCGGTTTTGCAGAGCAGTCGCCGTTGGCCGTGGAGCTGCGGGCCAACATCGACGCGAGCCGCACGACGCTGGTGGTCGATTCGATCGCGAAAGCGGATGTCGTCCTCGAGGCGCTGGCCGATGAACGTGAAAAAAGCGTGGTGGCCAGCACCAGCGCCGGCCAGGTGCGGGAATTGCAGTTGCGATCGCGTTTCGTTTTTCGCCTCAGCTCGCAGTCGGGTCGGGTCTTGATCCCCGCGCGCGAGATCCGGCTGAGCCGCGACATGAGCTACAGCGAAACCATTGCGCTGGCCAAGGAGCAGGAGGAGGCTGCACTGTTCCGCGCGATGCAGAGCGACATCGTCGCGCAGGTGATGCGCATTCTCTCGGCCGTCGGTACGGCATGACCTGATGCAGCTGCGCGCCGACCAGCTGACCACCCACTTGACGCACGCGGCAGCGAACGGGCTGCGTCCGGTCTACACGGTCTGGGGCAGCGAAGCCCTGCTGGTGCAGGAAGCGGCCGATGCGATCCGCACCGCCGCGCTGGCGGCTGGTTTCGGTGAGCGCCAGGTTCACACCGTCGCAGGCGCCCATTTCAACTGGAGCGGGTTGTTGGGCCAAGCTCAAGCGATGAGCCTGTTCAGCGACCGTCAGCTGGTGGAGATCCGCATCCCCTCGGGCAAACCGGGCAAGGACGGATCCGATGCGTTGTTGCGGTACTGCGACCACCTGAGCGACGATGTGCTGACCCTGGTGCAACTGCCGCGGCTCGATCGCCAGCAACAACAGGGTGCCTGGTTCAGTGCGCTCGACAAGGCCGGCATGTCGATCCGGATCGACACTATCGAACGGCACGCACTGCCAGCCTGGTTGGCACAGCGCCTGGCAAAACAGGGTCAGCGTGTCAAGGCCGGCGAAGATGGCCAACGCGCCCTGGCATTTTTCGCCGACCAGGTCGAGGGCAACCTGCTCGCGGAGCACCAGGAAATCCAGAAGCTCGGCCTGCTGTTTCCGGCCGGTGAGCTCGGCTTCGAACAGTTCGAGGCGGCGGTACTGGATGTCGCGCGCTACGACATTGCCAAGTTCGGCGAGGCCGTGCTGGCCGGCCATGTCGCTCGCGCCCTGCACATGCTCGACGCACTGCAGGCAGAGGGCGAAGCCGCCGTGCTTGTGCATTGGACGCTGGCCGAGGACATCCGCGCCTTGCGGCGTTGCCGGCAGGCGCTGCAGGATGGCAAACCGATGCCGATGGCCTTGCGCGAAGCCCGCGTCTGGGGTGCCAAGGAGCGGCTGTTCGAAGCGGCGTTGCCTCGGTTCGACGCCGCCACCCTTGCCGAACTGCTCGCCGCTGCGCAGATCTGCGACGGTCTGGTGAAGGGCTTGCGACACCCGCAATGGCCGCTCGATGCGTGGGCGGCCCTGCGTCGACTCGCATTGATGTTGATGGAGCCGCTGGCAGGCGCCTCCACCGCTCGCCGCGGGCAGCCTCCGCCCCGTCGGCTGGCGATGGGCGCGCGCGCGCGTCAGTAGCCGCGCGTGCGGTCGACCTGGTGCAGGGGCTCGAGCCCCTTGCGAAAACGGGCAATGTTGGTCGCAACCACCGCGGCGGCGCTGCGCTTGTCGGATTGCGCCGCGACATGTGGCAACACGCTGATGCGCGGGTGTTGCCAGAACGGATGCCCGCTCGGCAGCGGCTCGGTGGCAAAGGTA
>JBBRID010000097.1:0-10409 GCA_038221635.1 Burkholderiales bacterium | reverse complement strand
CCTCGAGGCCTCCAGGGCCAAGACCGTCATCGTCAACAAGCGCTCCATGGCCGCCGGCTACGCAGGCCTCGACAACGAACTTTTCTACATGGACAAGACCATGATGGTCTTCGGCGACGCCAAGAAGGTCGTCGAGGACATGGTCAAGGCGATCGAATAGCCATCCTGCCTTCTCTCTGCAAAATTCCGAGCCGCTGCTGGTGCTGGGCGGATCGGCACGCAAAGTTCATGACCTCGGCTCAATGTGCTAACATCCTATACATAATATGTTAGGATGAAAGTTGACGTTTGCTCAATCTGATGGTGGTCAGCCCTATGATTGAGTGACCGGTGACGAGAGCGGAGACCACCATGAATACTGCAGTTGATCTCGATCGCGCAAAACCCAAGGAACATGACCATTCGGCCACTCGGATGTTCGCCGACCTCCCCGACTTCACCGCCAGCGAGCTGCTGGCGGTGATGAGTTCGCGATTGCTCAATGAAGGGCAAATCGTCTTCGCTGGCGTCGGCGTGCCGCTTTTTGCAGCCACCTTGGCGCAGGAACTGCGCTGCCCGGGTTTGACCATCTTGTTTGAAGGCGGAGTCATCGGCCCTCGCGTAGTCCCCGGTGAATTGCCTCCGTCGACGGCAGAGCAACGCTGCACCCGAGGTGCAAACATGGTGTTGACCAGCACCGACACGATGCTGCTGCTGCAACGCGGCTATGTCGACGTCGGCTTCATGGGCGGCGCACAGATCGACAAATATGGCAACCTGAATTCATCCTATATCGGCGATCCGGCAAATCCGAAAACCCGCCTGCCGGGCAGCGGCGGCGGCAACGATATCTCAAGTCTCACCAACCTGATCGTTGCGATGAAACACGAACGCCGCCGTTTCGTCGACAAGGTCGACTTCATCACCAGCCCCGGCTATCTTGACGGTGGCACAACGCGCCGCGATCGAGGCTTGCTGGCTGGCGGCATGTTCCGCGTCGTTACCGACCTGGGCATCTTTGGCTTCGACGAAGAGTCAGGGCGGATGAAGATCATCGCCTTGCATCACGGCGTCACCTTGCAGCAGGTGCAAGACAACACCGGCTTCGAATTGCTGCACGACAAAGCGATCACCGTCTGTGAACCGCCGGGCGCACGCGAATTGGCCGCCTTGCGCAAACTGGATCCGGACCGCATTTATACGGCCTGAGTTTCACCGCCTGAGCTTCTCGCGAGCCGGCGAATCGCCGCATGCCTCGGCGGGAATAACTCCCGCCTCGGTCTTGGTCGATATATGCGATTCAGACGTCGCCGTGAGCCTGCGAATGTTTTTCGGCTGCCGCACGCACTTCTTCGGCCGATTTTCCGACCAGCTTTTCGTAGGCCTTCGGCGCCGTCGCACCTTCGGTGCTGAGCAGCAGGATCCTTGAATCTGCCCCTAGACCGGTTTTGCGACGCGACTCGGCGTCGGCAAGCAGCCGGATCAAACCGGCGAGGCCTGCGACGCCCGATTCACCACTGACCACAGGAGCGTCCCGGTCGTTGCCAGCGGCCAGCTTACGCATCGCCTGGATCGCCTCGTCGTCTTCGATGGTCATGAAAAAGTCCATAGCCGGTCGCAGAAAACGCCACGCCAGCGGCGAGGTCTCACCGCAGGCCAGACCGGCCATCACCGAATCGATCGATCCAGTGGAATGTGCCGCCTGGCCGGACACCGCGCTCTGGTAGAGGCAGTCGGCCTGGCTGGGCTCGACCATGATGAATGTCGGGCGTCTCGCGCCGTACAACTCGCACAGATAACTCGCCACACCGGCAGCCAGACCGCCGACCCCGCCTTGCAGGAATACATGGCTGTAGGGGCAGTTCGCAGCAGAGTCGACACCGCATTGCTCCAGCACTTCAGCCGGGATGGTGCCGTAGCCTTGCATGACGTCGCGCGGTATTTCTTCGTAGCCGTCGTACGAGGTGTCGGACACGACGAGCCAGCCATTCTTTTCAGCCAGGCTTGCGGCTTCTGCCACCGATTCGTCGTAGTTGCCGGTGATGCGGACGATCTTCGCGCCGTGAGCGGCGATCGACTGTTCACGTTCGACACTGACGTTCTTGTGCAGCACGATGACACAACGACAGCCGATATCGTGAGCTGCGGCAGCCAGTGCGCGGCCGTGATTGCCGTCGGTCGCACTGATCACGGTGAATTCTTTCAGTTCGTCGGCATGTTTGCCCAGGAACAAGGCTTTGGCAGCAAACTTCTGCTGCGGCCATTTGCGCTGGATCAGACGGACCAGTGCGATCGGCGCCCCGAGCGCCTTGAAGCTGGCGAGTTCGGCACGTTGGGATTCGTCCTTCAGATCTATATGTGCCACACCCAGCGAACTGGCCAGGCCGGACAGCGGCAGCAGCGGTGTCGATTGCCGACTCAGCTGCGGCCAATGCGACAACCACTCACGACTTTCGCGTGCCTTGGCAACACTCATGATGGCGCGCAGATCCTCGCTGTAGGACTCGCGGGTGGCAAACCTGTTTTCGATCAGCATGGCTATTCCTTGGAAAAAGAAATCATTTCGTGGCGATGAAGGAACTGCGACGCGCGCTTCAAGGCACGTCACTGAGATGGATTGCAACGATGGACACCGGCTTGCGAACAAATGGTTTGCCGGCGTTCGCCGGGTAACCGATCGTGATCATTCCCTGCGGCTCCCAGTGAGCGGGCAGATTGAGTGCTTCGCGGACCGTGTCCGGGCAGAACATCGGAGCGCAAAGCCAGCAGGCACCCAGACCGGCGGCATGTGCGGTCAGCAGCAGGTTCTGTCCGGCCATCGCGGTGCTTTGCACCGCCATCTGGTGTTCATTGCGGTTGCGCCTGGCATCGGGATAAACATCCATGTCCTCCATGCTCAGACAGACGACGATCACCGTCGCGGCGCCGGTGATGCGCGCAAAGGAGCGCGCCACGTCGGCTTCAATATCGGCGTCGGTATCGCGGTCTCCGCGTCGGTCCTGACGCAGCCGTTCACCCATCGCACAGGCGAGCGCAATCTTGTGCCTGTCCTGGTCGAGGATCGCAAAGCGCCAGGGTTGACGGTTGTGCGCCGACGGGGCGGTGACGGCGGCTTCGATCAATTGATCGATCAGTTCGCGCGCGACCGGCTTGGGCAGATAACGCCGCACCGAGCGCCGCGCCATCCATTGCAGATGCGTCGTACATGACAGGGCCGCGCCTATCGAAGCAATGTGCAGTTCAGGTTCCATGGTCCAGCGGCCGACTCAGGCTGGACAGTCGCCGGTCGCCGCAGCCGCGGCGGCGGGCTGATGTTTGCGGCGGAGCTCGATGCGCACCGGCTCGACCGGCGTGGTCACGTTGCGCGCCCTGGCTTGCGCATCGGCAGGCGGTGCTGTGTAAAGCGTCGTGCGCTGGCGCGGGTTGCGGCCCATGGCACGCAACATCGCCTCCATGTCCATTGCCGTCATCTCCTGACCGTGCGAGGCGCCGGCTGCACGCGATATCGTCTCGTTCATCAAGGTGCCGCCGAGATCGTTGACGCCGGCGTTCAGGCAGGCCTTGACGCCCTCGGTGCCGAGCTTGACCCAGGAGGCCTGGATATTCGGAATTACCGGGTGCAGAGCGAGCCGGCCCACCGCATGCATCAACACCGCCTCGCGGAACGACGGCCCGCGCCGCGCCCTGCCCTTGCGGTAGATCGGCGACTCCATGTGCACGAACGGCAGCGGAACGAACTCGGTGATGCCGCCGGTTTCAATCTGCAGCGTACGCAGGTGCAGCAGATGCCGCGCCCAGTGCTCGAGGCGCTCCATGTGACCGAACATGATCGTCGAGGTGCTGCGCAAACCGACGCCATGCGCAACCCGCATCACTTCCAGCCATTGCTGCGTCGTGACCTTGTCCTGGCAGATCACCTGCCGCACCTCGTCATCGAGAATCTCGGCGGCAGTGCCCGGCAATGTGCTCAGGCCGGCATCTTTCAACTGCAGCAGATAGTCGCGCAGCGGCAGGCCCAGCGTCTTCGCACCTTGCCAAATCTCCAGCGGCGAGAAGGCGTGCACATGCATCTGCGGCGCTTCTTGCTTCACTGCTCTACAGATTTCCAGGTAGGTGGCGCCGGTGTACGAAGGGTGGATGCCGCCCTGCATACACACCTCGGTGGCGCCGCGATCCCAGGCCTCGCGCACGCGCCGCTGGATCTCGTCGATCGGCAGGTCATAAGGTTTGCCGCGCAAATCCTCGGTCGCCTTGCCTTTTGCGAAGGCACAGAACTGGCACCGGTAGGCGCAGATGTTGGTGTAGTTGATATTGCGGTTAACGACAAAACTGACCTCGTCGCCATTCATCTTGCGGCGCAGCTCGTCGGCCGCCGCGCAGACCGCAGTGAACTCGGCTCCACGCGCGCGGAACAGCCGGACGATCTCCGCCTCGTCCAGTGTCTGTCCGTCCTTTGCACGCGCCAGGATGCGCTCAACCTCGGCGCCGATCGCGCCTGCGGACTTGGTTTCGATGCGGCGCACGTCGACCTGTGGTGGATTCTCATTGCCACCCGGCGACCAGTTGTCGGTGCGTGGAAGACCGTCGCTGTCGACGCGGTGCAGCATCGGCGTGCGAAATGCCGGATCGACCCAGCGATCGAGCTCGCGCGCATAAGCCGGATAAAGCGCCAGACGCTCGGTCAGCTCCTTGCCGGCGTTGCGGGTCGCCTTTGCCAGTGCGTCAAGGTGTGGCCACGGCGCTTCGGGGTTGACATGGTCGGGTGTGACGGGCGATACGCCGCCCCAGTCGTTGATGCCGGCGTCGACCAGCGGGCGCAGCGCTCCGGGGCTCAGATTCGGTGGCGCCTGGATGTTCATGGCCGGATCAAAGATCAGTCGCGCGGCGGCGATCGTCCACAAATGTTCTTCCAGCGACGGGATCGGTGCATTGACCATCAATGTTCCGACCTTGGGGCGGAAATTCTGGACGATGATTTCCTGAATATGGCCATGGCGCTCGTGCAGTTCGCGCAGCGACAACAACGCATCGATACGCTCCCGCCGTGTCTCGCCGATGCCGATCAAGATGCCGGTGGTGAACGGCACGCCGGCCTCGCCGGCCAACCGGATGGTCTCGAGGCGGGCGGCCGGCTTTTTGTCGGGCGATCCGAAATGGGGTCCGCCGCGTTCGCAAAGACGCTCGGAGCTGCTTTCGAGCATGATGCCCTGCGAAATCGAGACCTCACGCAACTGGCGCAACTCATTGATATCCAGCAGGCCGGGATTGACGTGGGGCAACAGGCCGGTTTCAGCGTAGACCACCCGCGCGACTTCGGCGAGGTAGTCCAGGGTTGTTGCGAAGCCCATCTCGTCGAGGGCTTGTCGTGCGGCGTGGTAGCGAAGCTCAGGCTTGTCGCCCAAGGTGAACAGCGCTTCCTTGCAGCCCGCGGCGGCACCGGCGCGGGCGATCGCGAGCACCTTCTCGATAGCCAGGTAAGGCGCCTCGCCATTGCGCGGCGAATGGGCAAAGGTGCAGTAGTGGCAGACATCGCGGCACAGCTGGGTCAGTGGAATGAACACCTTGCGCGAATAGCTGACGACGCCTCCGTGTGCCGCATCGCGGCGTGCAGCGGCGGCCGGCATCAAGACGTCGAGGCCCAACTCGAGGAGACCATAGGCATCGTGCGCAGACAGCCGCTGGCTGCTTGCAATCAGTGGCTTGATCATCAGAGTTTGATCCCTTCGCAGTGAGTGGTGGCGACGGCTTGCCACCGGACGGCTTCGTACGACCCGACGCCGGGATGCGCCAGCCTTCAGGCAGGCATGGGTGCGCGTAGCCGAGGGTTGATCGAGAAAGGCAATCAGGTCGTCGGGCCGGTCAATGTCGCGCGCGAAGCGCGGCAGGGTCAGCACCCGCGGCGCCAGGCCAAGCGCTTGTGCAGCTTCGTGGTGGCGGCGGAAACTGTCTTCGCCGAACGAAATCGGCAGCGCAGAAGGAGGCGAACAAGCCAGCGCGTTGGTGCCACCGTCGCTGCTCGCGGCGATCAGCGTGACCGCCGGCGAGCGCCGGTGGCCAAGGCTGATCAGCTCGATATCCGCCGGTGTGATCTGCGGCAGGTCCGCGGGTACGACCAGCATCCCGCCGTGCTGCGCGTCGCCTAGCACGCGGGCGGCAGCGCGCACCGATGCGTTCAGGCCGCCTTCGGGTGGGTCATTCAGCACGCTGGCACCGGCGTCGCGGGCAATCGCCGCGGCCTGCGGATCAGCGGTGACGACCAGCACGCCGGCGATGAAGGGACTTTGGACCAGTACCTCGAGCACATCTTCGAACATCGCCCGCGCCAAAGCGCGACGTTCGTCAGCGCTCAGCATCGCTGCCAGGCGGAGTTTCGCCGAGCTGAACGATTTGACGGGAACGACCGCCCACAAACTCGGGACATTCATGTCGCCCGCGGCTCCCTATGGTCGTGCGCCGGCCGCTTGGCCAACGATGCGGCAAAGTCGAGCACCGCGCCGGCCAGTCGCCGTTTATCCGCAGCGCTGTGCATCAGGGTGGGCGCGACATGCGCAGCCATATCAAGCGCCGCGGCATCGGCTGCATCGCTGCTGTCGATCACCATGCCGTCGATCAAACCGGCGTAATGTGCTGCGATGGCCGAATTGTCGACGCGCAGACCCAGCTCCTGCATGATCTTCGCGGTCGGGCCCTTGATCGCCTTGCCGCCGACAATCGGCGAAACCGCGATCACCGGGGCTGCAGTGCGACGCAACGCGGCGCGCACACCTGGCACTGCGAGGATGGGGTCGATGCTGAGGAAGGGGTTGGATGGGCAGACCACCACTGCTGCCAGCTCCGGGTCGGCCAAGGCGCCCAGCAGCGCGGCATTCGCCGACGCATCTTCTGCACCGTCGAAGCTGATGCTGGTGATGATGGGTTCGCAGCGGTGCTTCACGAAATACTGCTGAAAAGGCAAACTGCCAGCGGCGGTATGGACTGTGGTGCGCACGTTCTCATCGCTCATCGGCAACACCTCGGCACGGATGCCCGCGCGATTGGCGATGTCGCCCATGATGTGAGTCAGCGTCTCGCCCGCACTCAAGCGGCGCGTGCGCTCTACATGCAAGGCAAGATCGCGGTCACCGAGCGAAAACCAGGTCTCACCACCCCAGGCTTCGAGCGCCGCCATGAAGTTCCAGCTCTCATTGGCGCGTCCCCAGCCGCGCTCCGTATCGCTCAGGCCGCCCAAGGTATAGACGACCGTATCCAGATCCGGGCAAATGCGCAGCCCGAGATATTCAAAATCGTCACCGGTGTTCACCGCTAGGGTCAGTCGCCCGGTATCGAGCACGGCGTCCAGCCCCAATGCCAGCTTGGCACCGCCAACTCCGCCGCACAAGGCGACAACGCGCCGACGCGCCGAAAGCTGCGGCCGGGTGTCTTGCGCAGAATTCATTTGCACACCCTCAGGTTCATCGAAACATGTCCAGGTGTCTCGGGCGCAACAGGTCTGCTGCTGGCCGGGCCGGCACTTGCCACTGCATGCCGCGGACATGGACCGCGGGCACGCCGGCATTGGTCTGGCCCATCACCAGCGAGGCCGCCGCCGCAATCTCATCGGCAATGGCGATTTCGGTAACCCGCATCGCGCGCCCGAACAGGTCCGGTGCGCCGACCAGGTCGAGCAGCGAAGGCAGTCCGGCCGCGCCTATGGCCACGCCGGTCACACCTTGCCGCCACGGGCGACCGAAGCTGTCATTGATGACGACAGCGAGGTCGACACCGAAGGCCGCATCCAGCGCCTGCTTCAGTTTGCCGCAGCTGGCATCAGGATCCTGCGGCAGCAGCAGTGCGCGTTCGTCGCCGTCCGGGTGATCGATATTCGACTGGTCTATGCCAGCATTTGCCATCACCAGACCGAGCCGATGTTCGACGATCAACACCCCTCGGCAGTACTTGACCACCTCGCGGCTCTCGGACAAGATCAGCTCGACCAGCCGCGCGTCTTTGCCAGTCTCGGCGGCCAATCCGATCGCCTTGCTCGACGGGGTCACGTCGCGCAGACGGACGTAGCGGCCCTCGGCCTTGGAGACGATCTTTTGCGCCAGCACCAGCAC
This sequence comes from Burkholderiales bacterium, assembly GCA_038221635.1. Lineage (GTDB taxonomy): Bacteria > Pseudomonadota > Gammaproteobacteria > Burkholderiales > Burkholderiaceae_C > Ideonella_A. The sequence continues at coordinate 2,334 of JBBRID010000097.1, read as the reverse complement.
ATCCTGGTCGCGCGGCGCAATGGCGGCACGCTGCAATCCGTCGACCAACAATGCAGCGAGTTCGTCGCCGGGCTCGACCATCGGCAAGTCCCGCAGGGCGGTCAGCGTGATGGTTGCACTTTGCATGTCGGATGCCCGACCCTGCTCAGGCCGGGATGCCGGTGATCTGTATGCCGGCGCAGTCGACCTTGTAGCGCTTGTTGATGCCGATCAGGATAGACGTCATCGCTTCGGCAGCTGCTGCATTGGCGATCGGGCCGGCATCGATGCCGCGAGTGCCGGCAGCGTTTGCGAGTTCGATCACTGCCGCGCGTGCCTCCTTGTCGTTGCCGCAGACCAGCACGTCGCAGGCAATCGAACCTTCGCCCTGCAGCTTGGCTGCGCCCACATTCTGGAAGGCAGAGACGACGCGGACCGATTCACCGAGGTGTGCCTGGGCGATCTGGCCGGCCGAGCCCTGCGGCGGCAACTGAACCTGCGCAACCTTTGGCGGCACCAGCGGCACGACTGCATCGACGACGATCTTGCCACCGACCACATCTTTCAACTCATTGAGGGTGGCCTCATGGTTGGAAAACGGAATCGCCAGCACAACGATGTCGGCGGCGCGCGCCGCTTCGACATTGCTGTCGCCACTGACCGGCGGGCCGCCATTGCCGCTGACGATTTGCAGTGCAGCCTGCTGCGCTTTTTCCGCCGTGCGCGAACCGAGAATAATCTGGTATCCAGCGGCAGCCCAGCGTTTGGCCATGCCGGATCCGAGAGCGCCAGTGCCACCGATGATGGCAATTTTGGGACGACTTTGCATTTTTATTCCTTGGCTGAGCTGGGAGGAGACCGACGCAGAACCGTGGTCAGTCGAGTTTCATTTCGGTCAACGGGACGACCTTGACACCGGCAGCCTCGAGGCCGGCGCGCACAGCGGCAGACAGCGCTAGCGCTGTCGGCTCATCGCCATGCACACACAGTGTGTCGACGCGGCGCTTGAGCCGTTTGCCGTTGCGCGAGACGATTTCGCCTTCGACCACCATTCTGACCACCTGCTCGGTGGCCACAGCAGAATCCTTGATCACCGAGCCGGCAATCTTGCGGGACGTCAGGTTGCCATCGTCGTCGTACTGGCGATCGCAGAAGCCTTCACGGGCCAGGCGCATGTCCAGCTTTTGCGCGGCCTTCTCCATCTCCGATCCCGACAGTGCGACATAGATCAGGTCACGGTCGACTGCCTTGATCGCCCGCCCTATCGCCAGCGCGTAGTCGATGTTTTCGGCGGCCATGTTGTTGAGCGCGCCATGGGGCTTGACGTGGGTCACTTTTTCGCCGCAAAACGAGGCCATCGCCTGCAGTGCGCCGATCTGATAGGCAATCATGTTTTCGAGATCGCTGGGACTCATGTCGATGCGACGACGACCGAAACCCCACAAGTCGTTGAAACCAGGGTGCGCGCCGATGCTGACGCCTTCGGCCTTGGCACTTTCTACGACACGGCGCATGGTCAGCGGGTCACCGGCATGAAATCCGCAGGCTATGTTGGCCGACCGAATGATTTTTAGGATGCCGTCATCGTTGCCGATGTCATAGGCCCCGAATCCTTCGCCCATATCTGCGTTGAGATTGACTGATAGTGACATTGCGCTTCCTTTGGCTAGGAGGTCGGTTGAGTGGGAAGGCTTGATCGATTAGTATATGGTACCAAAGATGGAAAGACAATATGAATCGTGATATGTCATTGCAAATGGCCACCGCGCAAACGTGGCCGCCGGCCAACCAGAGCCACCTTGGGGCGCGCTTTCTGCACGCCGGCGATACCGCTCTGGTGGTCGAGTTCGGCGAATCTATAGATCGCTCCTTGAGTGCTCGGGTGCTGCGACTGGCCGCGAAGCTGCGTGCGGCAGATCTGCCCGGCGTTGTCGAATCGGTGCCGACATATCGCTCATTGATGGTTCATTACGACCCACTGCAAACCGACCACGCCAAGCTGCAGGCGCAGCTTGCGCAGATGCTGGAAGACAATGAATCATCAGTTGGCGAGGCGCGGCTGTGGCGTGTACCAGCCTGCTACGACCCTGTGCATGCGCCCGATCTGCACGACGTCGCGCAAAGTTGCGGTCTGAGTACCGCCGAGGTGGTGCAGCTGCATTGCGAGACGCTTTTCCATATCTATATGGTCGGCTTCGTACCCGGATTTCCTTATATGGGCGACCTGCCGGAAGCACTGGTGCTGCCGCGCCGCACAGATCCGCGCACCCGGCTGCCGGCCGGATCGATCGCCATCGCCTCGACAATGACGGCGGTCTACCCGCATGAAAGCCCAGGCGGTTGGCATCTGATCGG
>JBBRID010000096.1:0-10453 GCA_038221635.1 Burkholderiales bacterium | reverse complement strand
CAGGTGGCGGTCAAGCAGCGCGTGCTGGAAGACAATCTCTGGCACCTCGGCAAGGTCAAGGCCGAGACGCTGCTGCGGCCGATCGAAGGCCCGGCCTGGGGATACCGCGACCGGGCCCGGCTGTCGGTGCGCTATGTGGCCAAGAAGGGCGTGGTGCTGGTCGGCTTTCACGAACGCAAGTCGAGCTTCGTGGCCGACATGAAGGTCTGCCCGGTGCTGCCGGCGCGCATCAGCGCGATGTTGCTGCCGCTGCGCGCGCTGATCGCCGCCATGGACCAGCGCGACCGCCTGCCGCAGATCGAGCTGGCCGCGGGTGACGAGGTCACCGCGCTGGTGCTGCGTCACCTCGAGCCCGTCAGCGCCGCCGATGTACAGCGGCTGCGCGACTTTGCCGACACGCAGGGCGTGCAATGGTGGTTGCAGCCCAAGGGCCCGGACACCGTGCATTTGCTCGACGACAGCGGCCCGCAGCTCGCGTATGCGCTACCCGAGTTCGGCGTGACCATGCCGTTCAGGCCCACCGACTTCACCCAGGTCAACCCGCACATCAACCGGGTGCTGGTCGGCCACGCCTTGCGCCTGCTGGCGCCGCAAAAGCACGAGCGCGTGATCGACTGGTTTTGCGGTCTTGGCAACTTCACCTTGCCACTGGCCACAGTGGCGCGCGAGGTGCTGGGCATCGAGGGCAGCGAGACGCTGGTGGCGCGTGCGCGCGACAACGCCCGGTTGAACGGGCTGGCGCAAAACACGAGCTTCGAGGCGCGCAACCTGTTTGAGATTGTTGCGGCCGACCTGCGGGCCGCAGGGGTCGCCGAGTGCTGGCTGGTCGACCCGCCCCGCGAAGGCGCCTTCGCGCTGGTCAAGGCATTGGCCGAATTGCACGCCAACCCGGCGGCTGGCTGGGTGCCGCCGCGGCGCATCGTCTACGTCAGCTGCAACCCGGCGACGCTGGCACGCGACGCTGGCCTGCTGGTGCACCAGGCCGGATACCGCTGCAGCATGGCCGGGGCGGTGAACATGTTCCCGCACACGGCGCATGTGGAGAGCGTGGTGGTGTTCGACATCGATCCGTCGGCACCACGTTTGCCCGCCGAGCCAGAAGCCGTTGTTGAACGGCCCTGACGTTTCGCAGGAAGCCACGCAGACAAAAAAACGGGGCCCGCAGGCCCCGTTCGACGATCAGTGAAATAGCCGTTCAGTCGCTGCTGCTCGCAAATCCGAACAGAGACAGCAGCATCTGGAAGACGTTGTAGATGCTGAGGTAGACACCGAGCGTTGCAGTGATGTAGTTGGTCTCGTGACCGTCTTGCACCCGCTTCAGGTCGTACAGGATGAAGGCCGAGAAGATGCCTGTGCCGAGCACCGACAGGGTGATCATCAGCGCGCTGGACTGGATGAAGAAGTTGGCCAGCATCGCCACCAACAGCATGATGGCGCCGATCATCAGCCACTTGCCCATGGCCGACACATCGCGCTTGATGACCGACGACAGGGTCGCCATGCCGAAAAAGATGGCGCCGGTTCCGGCGAAGGCCATCATGATCAGGCTGGCACCGTTGTTCATGCCCAGCACCATGCCCACCAGGCGCGACAGCATGATGCCCATGAAGAACGTGAAGGCCAGCAACATTGGAACGCCGGCCGCGGAGTTCTTGGTTTTCTCGATCGCGAACATGAAGGCGAACGCGCCGCCCAGGAAGACGACCAGGCCGATGCCTGGCGACATCATGGATGCGATACCAGTCGTCACGCCGATCCATGCGCCGAGAACGGTCGGCACCATCGACAAGGCAAGCAGCCAGTAGGTGTTCCGAAGCACACGGTTGCGCTGTTCAACCGACGTGGTGGAACCCGCGTAGCCGGCGTAGGCGGTTTGCAGATGTTGGTTCATGGGACCTCCAGAAATGATGAACGAGCTGCTTATCAGACTATCAGGCCGTGTAAGACCGTGAGCGGCCATTCTAGTTCCCCGACCCGGCCCGATCGCAGTGCCTGTCAGCGTCTAAAGTGAGGGCTTGTCTGTCATTTATCAACCTCCACATGAAAACCAGATCATTCCTCACCCTCGATGACACCAAACGCATGGCTGCGGCCTGCGAGGCTGAAGCCTTGGCAAACAACTGGGCGGTCAGTTTTGCCATCGTCGACGAGGGCGGCCACCTGCTCTGGCAGCAACGGCTCGACGGTGCGGCGCCGATCTCAGCGAACATCGCACCGGCCAAGGCGCGCACTGCAGCGCTCGGCCGTCGCGAGAGCCGCCTTTACGAGGAGATGATCAACCAGGGACGGGTATCGTTCCTGAGCGCGCCGGGCCTGGAAGGCATGATGGAAGGCGGCGTGCCGATCACCGTCGACGGTCACTGCCTCGGCGCAATCGGCGTCAGCGGAGTCAAATCGACCGAGGATGTCCAGGTGGCCAAGGCGGGCATCGCGGCACTTGGCGGCTGAAGGTGAGTCGCAACTCAGGGGTACGGTCCGACTGGTACTTGTGAGGACCATTAGATGGTGCAGGGATGAGCCGATCGGCTATACTCGATCGGTTTACCAAAAATCTGCCTGCCCTCTCGAAACCTCCTGTTGTTGCACCAGCGTTGTTGCACCAGCGGTTTCCACCACTGGACACCAGCCAGGATGCACGCTTCGCATGCATCCGCCGGCCGTTTGGGCACGCGCCAACGGAGATTTCCCGTGCTGCCCGTTCTCCCCCCCGCTCTACTCGCACTGGCAGATGGCACGGTCTTTCAGGGCTTTTCATTCGGCGCTGCTGGTCACACCGTCGGCGAGGTGGTTTTCAACACCTCGATGACCGGCTATCAGGAAATCCTCACGGACCCGAGCTACTGCCGGCAGATCGTCACGCTGACGTATCCGCACATCGGCAATACCGGAACCAATGAGGAAGATGCCGAAGCCTCCAAAGTCCATGCCGCCGGTCTGATCATCAAGGATCTGCCGGTACTGTCGTCCAATTTCCGCCAAACCGAAACGCTCGACGCGTACCTGACCCGTCACAACACGGTCGCGATCGGCGGCATCGATACGCGCCGCCTGACCCGTCTGCTGCGCACCACGGGTGCGCAGAACGGCTGCATCGTCAGTTTCGCTGTCGGCACCAGACCGAGCGCAGAAGATCGCGCCGAGGCGGTCGCGCAGGCACAGGCGGCGCCGTCGATGGCGGGTCTGGACCTCGCCCGTGTGGTGAGCGAGCCGGCCGCCTACGAATGGAAGGAATGCGAGTGGCTGCTTGGCAGTGGTTATGCCAGCCAGCAATCGCCGCGCTTCCACGTGGTGGCCTACGACTACGGCATCAAACGCAACATCCTGCGGATGCTCGCCAGCCGCGGCTGCCGCCTGACCGTGGTGCCGGCCCAGACGACTGCGGCCGACGTGCTCGCCATGCGTCCCGATGGCATCTTTCTCAGCAACGGCCCCGGTGACCCGGAACCCTGCGGCTATGCGATCGAAGCGGCTCGAACGCTGATCGACGCGGGTCTGCCTACATTCGGCATCTGCCTGGGCCATCAAATATTGGCACTGGCTTCCGGCGCACGCACCTTCAAGATGAAGTTCGGTCACCACGGCGCCAACCACCCGGTCAAGGACCTCGATAGCGGGCGCGTCAGCATCACCAGCCAGAACCACGGTTTTGCGGTCGACGACAAGGCCTTGCCCGCCAACCTGCGCGCGACGCATGTCAGCCTGTTCGACGGCAGTCTGCAGGGTCTGGCCCGAACCGACCGGCCGGCCTTCTGCTTCCAAGGGCATCCCGAGGCCTCGCCCGGGCCTCACGATATCGGTTATCTGTTCGATCGATTCATCACGCTGATGGCCGAGCGCGCGACGGAGAATACGCATGCCTAAGCGCACTGACCTTCAAAGCATCCTGATCATCGGCGCGGGGCCGATCGTCATCGGCCAGGCCTGCGAGTTCGACTATTCCGGCGCGCAGGCCTGCAAGGCCCTGCGCGAGGAGGGGTTCCGCGTCGTGCTGGTGAACAGCAACCCGGCAACGATCATGACCGACCCGGACATGGCCGACGCCACCTACATCGAGCCTGTGACCTGGCAGGTGGTCGAGAAAATCATCGAGAAGGAGCGCCGACTTCACCCCGACGAGAAGATGGCGGTGCTGCCGACCATGGGTGGCCAGACCGCGCTGAATTGCGCGCTCGATCTGCACCGCAATGGCGTCCTCGAAAAATTCGGTGTCGAGATGATCGGCGCGACCGAGCATGCGATCGAGAAGGCCGAGGACCGCCTGAAGTTCAAGGATGCGATGACTGGCATCGGGCTGGGCTCGGCGCGCAGCGGCATTGCCCATACGCTCGAGGAAGCCTGGACGGTGCAGAAGCGCATCCATGGTGAAACCGGCGGACTGGGCTTTCCGATGGTGATCCGGCCGAGTTTCACGCTTGGCGGCACCGGTGGCGGCATTGCCTACAACCCGGAAGAATTCGAGGAGATCTGCAGGCGCGGCATCGATCTGTCGCCGACCAAGGAGTTGCTTATCGAGGAGTCGTTGATCGGTTGGAAAGAATACGAGATGGAAGTCGTGCGCGACCGCGCCGACAACTGCATCATCGTGTGTTCGATCGAGAACCTGGATCCGATGGGCATCCACACCGGCGACTCGATCACGGTCGCGCCGGCACAGACTCTGACCGACAAGGAATACCAGCTGCTGCGCAATGCCAGCATCGCGATCCTGCGCGAGATCGGCGTCGATACCGGTGGCTCGAACGTGCAGTTCGCGATCAATCCGCTCGATGGCCGGATGGTCGTGATCGAGATGAACCCGCGCGTCAGCCGATCGTCGGCATTGGCATCCAAAGCCACCGGCTTTCCGATTGCCAAGGTGGCCGCCAAGCTCGCGGTCGGCTTCACGCTCGACGAACTTCGCAACGACATCACCGGCGGGGCGACGCCGGCCAGCTTCGAGCCGAGCATCGACTACGTCGTCACCAAGATCCCGCGCTTCGCGTTTGAAAAATTCCCGGCTGCCGATTCGCACCTGACGACGCAGATGAAATCGGTCGGAGAAGTGATGGCGATGGGCCGCTGCTTTCAGGAAAGCTTGCAGAAGGCTTTGCGCGGGCTCGAGACCGGCATCGACGGGCTTTCCGAGCGGTCCGATGACCGTGACGAGATCGTCGAGGAAATCGGCGAGGCCGGACCCGAGCGCATCCTCTATGTCGCCGACGCCTTCCGCATCGGCATGAGCCTGCAAGAGGTCTTCGAGGAGACCGATATCGATCCCTGGTTCCTCGCGCAGATCGAGCAACTGGTGCAGATCGAAAAAAGCGTGTCCACGCGCCGCATCGACGAGTTGTCGGTCGAGGAATTGCGCTACCTGAAGCAGAAGGGCTTTTCCGACAAGCGCCTGGGCAAGCTGCTGGCGACCAGCCAATATACGGTGCGCGAGCGTCGCCATGCACTGGGCCTGCGGCCGGTATACAAGCGTGTCGATACCTGCGCCGCTGAGTTCTCGACACAAACCGCATACCTTTATTCGACCTACGAAAGTGCGGACGGAGAGTGCGAGGCCGAGCCGACCGATCGCAAGAAGATCATGGTGCTGGGTGGCGGTCCGAACCGCATCGGCCAGGGCATCGAGTTTGACTATTGCTGCGTGCATGCTGCTTTGGCGTTGCGCGAGGATGGCTACGAGACCATCATGGTCAACTGCAACCCGGAGACTGTGTCGACCGACTACGACACCTCGGATCGCCTCTACTTCGAGCCGGTGACGCTGGAAGACGTGTTGGAGATCGTCGACAAGGAGAAGCCGGTCGGCGTGATCGTCCAGTACGGCGGCCAGACACCGCTGAAGCTGGCGCTCGACCTCGAACGCGCCGGCGTACCGATCATCGGCACGTCCCCGGACAGCATCGACATCGCCGAAGACCGCGAACGCTTCCAGGCCTTGCTGCATGAACTGGGTTTGAAGCAGCCGCCGAACCGCACTGCGCGAACTGAAGAGCAGGCGCTGGCACTTGCGCATGAAATCGGTTACCCGCTGGTCGTGCGGCCGAGCTACGTGCTGGGTGGGCGGGCGATGGAAATTGTCCACGGCGACAAGGATCTCGAGCGCTACATGCGCGAAGCGGTTCGGGTCAGCGAAAAATCTCCGGTACTGCTCGATCGTTTTCTCGATGACGCGGTCGAGGTCGATGTCGATTGCATTGCCGATGGCAGCGACGATGAGTCGGGCGTGATGATCGGCGGCATCATGGAGCACGTCGAGCAGGCCGGCATCCATTCGGGCGATTCGGCCTGCTCGTTGCCACCCTATTCATTGCCTGCCGCGCTGCAGGACGAAATGCGGCGTCAGACCATTTTGATGGCACGAGCCCTCAAGGTGCAGGGTCTGATGAACGTCCAGTTCGCGATCCAGGGTGAAGGCGACAGGGCGGTGGTGTTCGTGCTCGAAGTCAACCCGCGCGCCTCACGGACCGTGCCCTTCGTATCGAAGGCGACCGGCCAGCCGTTGGCCAAGATCGCTGCGCGCTGCATGGTCGGGCAGCGCCTTGCCAGCCAGCGCGCGCTGGGCGGGCGGCCACCGCACGAGGTCATTCCGCCGTATTTCAGCGTCAAGGAAGCGGTCTTCCCGTTCAACAAGTTTCCCGGTGTGGACCCGATCCTCGGCCCGGAAATGCGTTCGACCGGCGAGGTCATGGGCGCCGGCAGAACCTTCGGCGAAGCGATGCTGAAGAGCCAGCTCGGCGCGGGTTCGCGCCTGCCCGGCAGCGGCACCGTCTGCATCACCGTCAAGGACAACGACAAGGCACGCGCCGTAGTGGTTGCCCGTGATCTGGCGGCACTCGGCTTCTCGCTGGTCGCGACCAAGGGTACGGCAGCGGCGATCTCCCAAGCCGGAATCGAGGTCATGGCGGTCAACAAGGTAAAGGACGGTCGTCCGCACATCGTCGACATGGTCAAGGCTGGCGAGATTCAGATGGTCTTCACGACTGTCGACGAAACCCGCACCGCGATTGCAGACTCCCGTCACATCCGGCAGGCTGCGTTGTCCCACCGCGTAACCTACTACACCAGCATGGCGGGCTGCGAAGCTGCGGTCGAGGGCATGAAGCACCAGGACGATCTGGTCGTCGAATCGCTGCAGACGCTGCACTCAGAGTTGCACTAAACTCGTTCACACGAGCCGCCGCCAGTTGATTCTGGCGGCGGCCTTCAGGAATTGCAATCATGAACACCATTCCTCTTACCGTGCGTGGCGCGGAAAAACTCAAGGAAGAACTGCACCGTTTGAAGACGGTCGAACGTCATTCGGTGATCCAGGCGATCGCCGAGGCGAGGGCGCAGGGCGATCTGTCGGAGAACGCCGAGTATGAAGCCGCAAAGGACAAGCAGGGCTTCATCGAGGGTCGCATTCTCGAGATCGAGAGCAAGCTGGCCGCCGCGCAGATCATCGACCCGACCACGCTGAACGCCGATGGTCGCGTGGTATTCGGCGCGACCGTTGCCCTGGAAGACGAAGAAGGTGGTGCCAAGGTCAGCTACCAGATCGTCGGCGACGACGAGGCGGACCTGAAGCTGGGTCTGGTTTCGATCAGTTCGCCGATTGCGCGTGCCTTGATCGGCAAGGAGGTTGGCGACATCGCCGAAGTGCGTGCTCCGGGTGGCACCCGCAGCTATGAAATCGTCGAGGTGCGCTATATCTGAAGCCGTCCAGGCGATGCCGCGGCGCATCGCGGTGATGCTGGCGGGAATCTGGTCCGGAGGTCTGCTGACGATCGCCGCGGTTGCCGCGCCGGCCGCATTTGCACATGCAACTTCGGATGTGGCGGGTCGAATCGCCGGACGAATGTTCTCGATCGAAGCGCACACCGGTCTGGCGATCGCCGTGGCTCTGATCCTGTTGCACCGCATCGAGGCACGTCAAGAAACCGGCGGGCCGTCCGGCCCGTTGTTCAATGCCGATCTGATGCTCGTGTTCGGCGCCATCTTCTGCACGGTGGCAGGCTATTTCGCGTTGCAGCCCATGATGCCTGCTGCGCGGGCTGGCGAAGGCGCGCTTTCGTTTGGCGCGCTGCACGTCATATCGGTCGGGTTCTTCGCGCTGAAGTGCCTGCTGGTGCTTGCCCTCACCTGGCGGTTGTCTGCGCGCTGATCGGGCCTGCAGGCCCTTCAGTCGGCAACGGTCTTCTTGATGCTGGTTGCGCGTTTGCGCGCCCGCTTCAGCTCGCCGCCTGCGGCGAGCCGCTGGTTGCCGAGAATCTTGATCTTCTTGACCTGCGGGCGGTGGTTGCCACTTTTCGAGAATTTGAGAAGCTTGACCACTTTCGGGCCCGGTCGACGGTTTTCGTCACGCTCGGCCTTGGCCTTTTCCGGCAACGGGCGCCACAACACCAGCAACTTGCCGATGTGCTGGATCGGCGCCGCGCCGAGCTGGTCGGCCAGCTCGGTGAACATTTCCGCGCGTTGGACGCGGTCGTCGGAAAATACCCGGACCTTGATCAATCCGTGGGCACCAAGCGCGGCATCGATCTCCTTGACGACGGCGTCGGTCAGACCATCGTTGCCGATCATCACCACCGGGTCGAGGTGATGGGCATCGGAGCGTTTTTCCTTGCGCTGGGCAGGGGTGAGTTCAATGGCGGACATCGCCGTATTATCAGCCGAGCATGACATCCAGTAAAAGCAAGAAGCTGAACAAGACTTGGCTTCACGATCACATCAACGATCCCTACGTGAAGCTGGCGCAGCGTGAAGGCTACCGCGCGCGCGCCGCCTACAAGCTGAAGCAGATCGACGAGGAAATGGGCCTGATCAGGCCCGGCCAGCTGGTGATCGACCTCGGCGCCACGCCAGGTGCGTGGAGCCAGTACGTGAGGCGCAGGTTCGCCCCCAGAGAGGCTGGTACGGGCGGGGCGGCTTCCGGGAAGCTGGACGGCAGCATCATCGCGCTGGATCTGCTCGAGTTCGAGCCGATCGAAGGAGTCGAATTCATTCAGGGCGATTTTCGCGAGGCGGAAGTACTCGGCCGCCTCGAGGCCATGCTGGATGGCAGACGGGTCGATGTGGTGCTGTCGGACATGTCGCCCAACCTGTCGGGTATTTCCAGCGCCGACGAGGCCCGCGTCGAACTGCTGGTCGAACTGGCGCTGGATTTCGCGATTGCGCACCTGAAGCCCGGTGGGTCGCTGGTCTGCAAGGTCTTCCATGGCGGCGCATATTCTGAGCTGGTCAAACGTTTCAAGGCGGCCTTCAAGATCGTCAAGCCGATCAAACCGAAGGCCTCACGAGACAAATCGGCTGAAACCTTTCTCGTCGGAATGATTCCAAAATTGCCGGCATGAGGCGAAATCTCTCCCTCGTTCCGGCGTTACGAATGATTACCCGGGCTGGATCGGGTGTATTCAAATCAGTCGATGGGCTTGCGTGTCATAAAATTGCCCCCAATTGACGTCCGTAAGCGAATGAGGCGCAGTGAATATCCATTGCGCCAGCAGTTTTGACCGGGACAAGGAGCCGCGGTGAACAATCAATGGTTCTCGAAAGTGGCTGTCTGGCTGGTGATCGCCCTCGTGCTTTTCACCGTGTTCAAGCAGTTTGATCGAGGTGCGACCCAGGGAAATCTGATCGGCTATTCCGACTTCCTCGATGAGGTACGCAACAAGCGGATCAAGGCCGTCACGCTTCAGGAAGGGGCCTCCGGCACCGAAATCGTCGCGATCACCACCGACGACAAGCGCTTGCGCAGCACCGCCACCTACCTCGATCGTGGCCTGGTCGGCGATCTGATCAACAGCGACGTCAAGTTCGACGTCAAGCCGCGCGAGGAGCCGTCGATCCTGATGAGCATCCTGGTCTCGTGGGGGCCGATGCTGTTGCTGATCGGTGTCTGGATCTACTTCATGCGCCAGATGCAGGGTGGCGGCAAGGGCGGTGCGTTCAGCTTCGGCAAGAGCAAGGCGCGCATGCTCGACGAGGCCAACAACACCACCACCTTTGCCGACGTTGCAGGTTGCGACGAAGCCAAGGAGGAGGTCAAAGAACTGGTCGACTTCCTGAAGGACCCGCAGCGCTTCCAGAAGCTCGGCGGCCGAATCCCTCGAGGGGTGCTGTTGGTAGGGCCTCCGGGAACCGGCAAGACCCTGCTCGCCAAGGCGATTGCCGGCGAGGCCAAGGTGCCGTTCTTCAGCATTTCCGGCTCCGACTTCGTCGAGATGTTTGTCGGCGTCGGTGCGGCTCGTGTGCGCGACATGTTCGAGCAGGCGAAGAAGAGTGCACCTTGCATCATCTTCGTCGACGAAATCGATGCGGTTGGCCGCCATCGTGGTGCCGGCCTGGGTGGCGGCAACGACGAGCGTGAACAGACACTGAACCAGATGCTGGTCGAGATGGACGGTTTCGAGACCAACCTCGGTGTGATCGTGATGGCTGCGACCAACCGTCCCGACATCCTGGATCCCGCGTTGCTGCGCCCGGG
>JBBRID010000095.1:0-10457 GCA_038221635.1 Burkholderiales bacterium | reverse complement strand
ATGTGCATAGGGTGCTCGATCAGGTGGCGCGACTGGTCGGCTCCGATGGAGCATCAAGCGTCTGGCGCGGAATCCAGTCGAAGGTCGAGCAGGCCGTGCAGCAACTGAACCCCGCCGCGCGGGGGCTGCCGGTCTATTTCGAAGTCGGCAGTGGTCCCTACGCGGCCAGCGAAGTCTCCTTTGTCGGTGAGGTTCTGGCGCGGCTCGGGCTGCGCAACATCGTTCCAGGGCGTCTCGGGCCGTATCCGCTGATAAACCCGGAACTTGTCGTTGCCTCGGATCCGGCATTGATCCTGATCGCCGCGAATCAGGCGGCGGGGCTCGACAGCCGGCCAGGGTGGCCGCAGGTCCGAGCGCTGCGCGAAAACCGCCTGTGCCGGTTCGGCTCACCCGATGGCGATGTCCTGGCCCGGGCAGGGCCGCGAATGGGCGATGCTGCAATGGTGCTGAGCCGCTGCATCAATCAGGCACTGGCTGCGGCGCCATTGGCCACCGCGGCCGAGCTGGTGCGGCAGTGAATTCGAAGCGCTCGTTGTCGGGCCTGCTGATCGCCTCGTTGGTGCTTATCGGTGTCGGCGTCGCGATCGGCAGCGCCGGGTGGTCGCCGCCCTGGCTTGGCGACAACGATGCCACGATGTCGAGGATCGTGTGGGAGATTCGTCTGCCGCGGTCGATTGGTGCGTGGGCTGCAGGTGCTTTGCTTGGCCTCGGCGGCGCTATCGCGCAAGGGCTGTTTCGCAACCCCCTGGCCGATCCCTATCTGCTCGGCAGCGCATCGGGTGCGGCGCTGGCGGTGTCGATCGCGCTGGCCTTTCTCGGACTTGGGGAAATGCCGTCCGCGTGGCTGGCGCAGTTCGGGCTGACCGGTGCGGCGTTTATCGGTGCGCTGGCTGCCGTGTTGTTGACACTTGCTTTTGCCAACGGCATGCAGCATGGCTTGCGCCTGCTGCTGGCGGGGGTGGTCGTCGGCGTGGTGCTCGGCGCGGTCAAGGAGCTGATCCTGCTGGCGGCGCCGCAGACCATGCGGTCGATGCAGGCCTTCATGCTCGGGACCACCGGTTTCATGAACTGGAATGGCGTGCTGACGCTGGTCGTGCTGCTGTTTGTCTGCCTGTTGGCGGCCCTGGCCGGACGCCGTGCGCTCGATGCCTTGTCGCTTGGCGAAGCGACCGCCCGCAGCCTTGGCGTCCAGCTCGGTCTGGTGCGCGGGATGCTCGTGGCCACGATGGCGTTGGCGACGGCGGGCGCGGTTGCCCAGGCCGGACTGATCGCGTTCGTGGGGCTGGTTGCGCCCCACCTGGTGCGCAGCCTCGGCCACGGCGCGCATGGCGCGTTGCTGGTGCTTTCGGCGGCGGCCGGCGGCCTGCTGCTGTTGGCGGCCGATGTGCTGGCTCGCTGGGCGATCGCACCACAGGAATTACCGGTCGGTGTGATCACCGCCGTGTTGGGTGGCGGATACCTGCTGTGGCTGATGCATCGGCGGCCATTCGGCGGATCGCAATGACGAATCAAGCGGCCACCCCCGCCTGCAGCGCCGACTGGCGCGCTGTGCGCCTGGCTACGCACCAGGTACTGGGTCCGCTCGGTCTGGCGATCACGTCGGGTCGGTGGACCGCCGTGGTCGGCCCGAACGGGGCCGGTAAATCGACGCTGCTGCGCGCCTTGGCGGGCCTTCAAGTTGTCGACGGCGAGGTGCGACTGCGAGGCCGCAACATCGCCGAATGGCCGGCCAAGGAGCGAGCCAGAAACCTGGCCTGGCTGGGTCAGGGCGAAGTCATCACCGAGGGGCTGACCGCATTCGAGGTCGTGATGCTCGGCAGATTGCCACATCGCGGCTGGCTGGCGTCGCCGGATACCGCCGATCTGGCTGCGGTCGAAGCCGCCATGGTCAAGACCCAGAGTTGGCAATGGCGCAGCCGCTCGTTGGCCACCTTGTCAGGCGGCGAACGGCAAAGGGTTCTGCTGGCCCGGGCGCTCGCGGTGCAGGCTGGCATTCTGCTGATGGACGAGCCACTGAGTCACCTCGATCCGCCGCACCAGGCCGACTGGATCGGCCTGGTGCGTGATCAAGTGCGTTCGGGCACGACCGTGGTCAGCGTGCTACATGAGCTGAACATCGCGCTGCGGGCCGACAGGCTGATCGTGATGGGCGCAGGTCAGGTGATGCACCAGGGTGCACCCGACGATCCGGCCACCCACGCCGCGCTGCAGTCCGTATTCGACCACCGCCTGCAGATGATCGAACTCGACGGCAATTGGCTGGCGCTGCCGCGCGTGGCAGCCTGAGCAAAGCCGTCGCGAGGCCTGGTACGCCGGCGCAGAGGTTTCGGAACATGACGAAAGCGATGGATTCGGCCTGATGACAAGGCGCAAACCGCAGCGATACCTCGTGGTATCGCGAGGATTTGCAACGCCGCCGTCGGGTTGAAGACGCGCTTTCGTGTTTCGAAATCTCTGTGTCGGCGTACTAGTACTAGACCGTCGCCTCGAGCGCCCTCGCGATGCTCGATTTCGACACCGTCGGCCGCGGCACCTTGAACGCAAACCAGCGCCGCACGTCGTCTTCCAGTCCGATGCCGTGCATGTAGTTGTACAAGGCCTTCTTCAGCACCTGGCCAAGTGCGTCGTGATCAACACCGGACGGATCGATGAAGGCGATGTCGTTCTTCGCAAAGCTGACGGGTGGCAAAGCTTGCAGCGTGACACCGTAGTCCTGCGGATTCAGACCGACCGGTGAGTGCACCGTGCAGGCAAACCGGTGGAAGAAGCCGCTGTGGATGCAGCCGTTGGCAAACAGCTGGCGAACGTATTCCAGCGCATCGACCGTATCCTGCACCGTCTGGGTCGGAAAGCCGTACATCAGGTAAGCATGCACCAGGATGCCGGCATCGGCGAAGGCCTTCGTCACGCGCGCCACCTGGCCAACCGAAACGCCTTTTTTCATCAGCTGAAGCAACCGGTCAGAAGCCACCTCGAGGCCGCCGGAAATGGCTATGCAGCCACTCTCGGCCAGCAGCTGGCACAGCTCGGGGGTAAACGATTTCTCGAAGCGGATGTTGCCCCACCACGAGACCGGCATGCCGCGCTGCTTGATTTCGACCGCCAAGGCTTTCAGCGATCTCGGCGGGGCCGCCTCGTCCACGAAGTGAAAACCACTCTGGCCGGTTTCGTCGAGGATGGCCTGCATGCGATCGGCCAGTACCTCGGCCGATGCGGCGTCGTAGCGCGAAATGTAGTCGAGGCTGACATCGCAAAAACTGCACTTCTTCCAGTAGCAGCCGTGTGCGACGGTCAGCTTGTTCCAGCGGCCGTCGCTCCACAGCCGGTTCATCGGGTTCAACATGTCGAGCAGCGACAGGTAGCGGTCCAGCGGCAGGCCGTCCCAGGTGGGGGTGCCGACTTGTTCGAAAGGGATGTCAGGCTCGGCCATGTTCAGATACCGCACCTGGCCTTGCGAATCGCGTGCAAAGGTACGGACCAGCCGCTGCCGTGAGCGCTTGCCCTTCAGGTGTTCTAGCAGTGCCAGCAGCGGGCGTTCGCCGGCGTCGAGTGTGACGAAGTCGAAGAAGTCGAAGACCCGGGGTTCGCTCAGTTCGCGCAGCTCGGTATTGACGAAGCCGCCACCGAGCACAGTAACGATCGAAGCATCGACGGCCTTGATTGCCTGCGCGATCCGAAAGGCCGAATAGACCGCGCCCGGAAATGGGACCGACACCAGCACCACGGTCGGCTGATGCCGCTGCAAGGCTTGCTGCGTCAGTTGCGAAAGCGTGCGGTCGATCAGGTTCGGGGGCGCCGCCAATGCCTGGGCCAGCGGCTCGAAACTGGACTGGCTCTGCGCCAGCGATTCCGCATAGCGGACAAACTCGAATCGCGGATCGATCGCATCGCGCAACACATCGGCCAGATCGTTGAGGTAGAGCGTTGCGAGATGGCGGGCCCGATCCTGCAGGCCCAGTGCTCCGAAAGCCCAGGCCAGCGGATCGCCGCCTTCATCGTCGACATTGACATCGAGCGATGCGAAGCGCTGCCCCTCGGGGAGACATTCACGCGTATTGATGCGATGCGCAAGCGTCGGATCGCGACCTTGCAGAAAAGCGATCACCGGTCCGATGGTCGAACGGTAGGCCTCGAAGTGCGCCGCAAATGTGGCCACCTGCTCGGTGTGTTCCGTTTGCGTGAGCTGGTCGACGCTTGCTTTCACCTGGTCCAGGCCGTCCCGCGACAGCAGCCGCAGCACCAGCAACAACGCCAAATCCTCCTGAACCGCGTCGAAGCTGCGCGAGCGCAGAAAGCCGGTCAGGTAGGCGGTCGAAGGGTAGGGCGTGTTGAGCTGCGTCATCGGCGGGATGACCGACAACACGCGCAGGGGTCGCAGCGTCATGGAGGCATGGCCATCTCGGGCGCGCAGGGTTGCGCGAAATCGATTGGCTGGGGATCGATCAACCGATTGTCGGCGAAGCCGTAAACCTCAGAATGCGATCAACTCGACCTTGACGCCGCGCTTGCGCAGCGAGTCCTGCGCTTTCTCGGCCGCCTGCTGACTCGGGTAAGGCCAGATCACCACACGCCATTTGGAACCGGCCTGCATCAATTCGGCATGGGCGCCGTCTTTTTGTGGCTCGACCGGAAAATCGAGAAGTGACAGCCGAAGCATCGAGCTGACGCGGCTGCGCGTCGGCTCGGCCGCCAACGCGAAAACCGTTTGGGTCGACGGCGCAGCCGCAGTGGCGGGTTCTTTGGCGGGATTGGCATCCTTCGCTGAAACGTTGGCGTGAGCGGGCGCTTCAGCAGCATCCGACCGTTGTTCGTGATCGACCGGGGCCGTCCCATGCGCAACAGCGGCTGAGGCGGAATCACGCGCGTGCGGTGCAACCTCGGCGGGCCCTGGTGCCGCAGATGATGCCGCTGCTTGCAGCACGATCGCCGAGGTCGGCGCTGCGTCGGGCGGGTGGGCCGCGGCGGGTGGCGTTGTATTCGTGGTGGTTGATGCGAGGGCCAGCTGCGGGCCGATTTCGGTTTGTGCCGCCAACGGCCAAAGTACCGACATCACTGATCCGATTGCGACCAGACTGAAGCCCGCGAGCAAGCCTGACAATCGCTTTCGGTTCCACAAGCGCGGTCCGATGATTTGTGGCTTTGCACCGCTTCCGATCAGCACGCGCAGGCGTCGTCCACCCAATTCAATCGCCGCGGTGCGCAGATAACGCGATGCGTGCGGTGCGCCGATGTCGCCCGGCTTGATGTCGCGCAGCGGCCAGGCAGCGTCCCCGGGCCGTTGTTCGTCGCCGTGTTGGCGCGCAAACCGACCGACCATCCGCGGTTTCAGCGGCGCGATGAAATCCTCGCTGAACAGTGGTCTTGCATTGGATTTCCGGCCGCGAAGCCGACTAGGCAATCTGGCCAGCAGCCGCTCGACCTGAGCGCGCAGCCTCGCGCGGCGTCCCGACGGCAGTTCTGCAGAATCGAAGGGAATCTCGGCAGCACCGGAATCGACCTGTTCAAACGGCAAGGCGACGACACCGATCCCGGTGACCTGTTCCGCATCGATGCGGCAGGTCAACAGACTCCTGTTGTGCCAGGCGACGACGTGCTTTTTCAGGTCGGCGTCGTTCGAAGTTTCCGGGTTCGGGTTGTCCATTCGCGCTCGCGGTATCAGGGGATATCGGCCGCGGCGCCGCAAATTCAAGGGCGAGCACGCCGCCCTTGATCAGTCGATGATCAGTCCACTGCCTTCTGCCGACCCAGGTCCGCTCCGTTGATCCGGTCAAATGCCATGAATGTCGGCCACGAGTCACACCATTGCGCCACCCCGCACATGCGGCAAAGCGGTTTTCTCGCCTGGCAGACATAGCGGCCGTGAAGAATGAGCCAATGGTGGGCATCGACCAGATACTCGGCCGGCACACGCTTCAGCAGCTTCATCTCGACTTCGAGCGGGTTCTTCCCTGGCGCCAGACCGGTCCGGTTGCTGACCCTGAAGATGTGGGTATCGACCGCCATCGTGGCTTCGCCGAACGCAACGTTCAGCACGACGTTGGCGGTCTTGCGGCCGACTCCTGGCAGAGCCTCGAGCTCGGCTCGACTGCGCGGCACCTGTCCACCATGCTGCTCGACCAGGATTTCACAGCTGCGATACAGGTTCTTCGCCTTGTTGCGATAAAGCCCGATGGTCTTCAAGGCATCGGTCAGTGCCGGCAGTCCGAGCGCCAGTATCTTCTGGGGTGAATTGGTGCGCGCGAACAGACGCCGTGTTGCCTTGTTGACGCCCGAATCTGTCGCCTGGGCCGACAGCAGCACGGCTGCCAGCAGTTCGAATACGTTGGTGAATTCGAGTTCGGTCTCGGGCTGCGGATTGGCCGCTTTCAAGACAGCGAAGAACGGCTCGATGTCGGCGACTTTCATGGCCGTGGATTGTGCATCGGTGCTCCCACAAGGGCGGCTAAACCAGCTACCTGGAGTTGTTGCGCTTCCCGCGTCAGTCACCCTGGCGTGACCGTGCACGGGCCAGCGCCGCGGCGATGGCCTGCTGCCGGCTTCTCCCGCAGTCGCTTGCTTCGGGCCGCGCAACCGCCGCGTCGCGGGCTGCCAGCCGTTGGTTCTCCTGCGCTTTGGCGCTGCGGATTCGTTCCGTGCGGCGCTGGTACAAGGTGCGTGAATGCTCGGCTTGCGGCTCGCTCCAGGCGGCCCAGCCGCTTTGTCCCGGTGTTGCGATGTCGAGGTGGATGCAGTCGACCGGGCAGGCCGGCAGGCACAGCTCACAGCCGGTGCACAGTGATTCGATGATCGTGTGCATCTGCTTGGCCGCACCGACGATGCAATCGACCGGGCAAGCCTTGATGCACAAGGTGCAGCCGATGCATGCCGACTCGTCGATCCAGGCCAGCGTGCGCGGCCCTTCCTCGCCGCAGGCGGCGTCTAGCGAAGCCACGGACCGCCCGGTCAACTCGGCAAGTCGGCGGATTCCCTGCTCACCACCCGGCGGGCAGCGGTTGATTGCCGCGCCATCGACGATGGCGCGTGCATAACTCAGGCAGTCGGGTTCGCCGCATCGCCTGCACTGCGTCTGCGGCAATGCGGCGTCGATGCGGCTGACCGCCTCGCCGCGCCCGAGGGGCGTCGGTTGCAGCGTGTCCATGCCGGTGGAATCAGGCCGCCGTCTTGCGCGCCGGCCTGGACCGCGCGGCCGCAGCCCCGGCTTGACGAGGCGCCGCTGCTTTGGCTACTTTCGCCGCTGTGGCGACAGACTTATCGACGGACTTTTTGACGGACTTTGCGACGGACTTTGCGACGGGCATCTTGGCCGTCGGCTTCGAGCGAACTCGAATGGACTTGGCTACAGCGCGGGGATCGACGGGCTTGATCGGGCTGTTGTCGGCTGCCAGGGCTTTGACTGACTCGGTGTCCCCGGTCACTTCGATCTGCTGGTATTTCGCAATGAACATGCGCACCTGCGGATAGACCTTCTCACGCCAGCGCCGTCCGGAGAAGATGCCATAGTGGCCTGCACCTTCCACGTCGTAGTGATACTGGTTTTCCTTGGCTATGCCGGTGCACAGACCGTGGGCGGCGCGGGTTTGGCCGGCACCCGAGATGTCGTCGAGTTCACCTTCGACGGAGAGCAATGCGGTGGTCTTGATGTCTTGTGGACGCACCAGCTTGCCGTCGACTGTCCAGGTGCCGTTGACGAGCGCAAATTCCTGGAACACGGTCTTGATCGTGTCGAGGTAATACTCGGCCGGCATATCGAGCACGGCGTTGTATTCGTCGTAGAAATCGCGGTGGAAATCGACGCTGCCGTCGTCGCCCTTGATCAGGTCCAGAAAATAGTCGTAATGAGATTCGAGGTGCCTATCCGGATTCATCGAGATGAATCCGGTGTGCTGCAGGAAGCCCGGATAGACCCGGCGACCGGCCCCCGGATAGTTTTCCGAGACGCGATAGATCACGTTGTTTTCGAACCATTCGTGGCTCTTGTTCATCGCCAGGTTGTTGACGGCGGTCGGACACAACCGGGCATCGATCGGGCCGCCCATCATCGTCATCGTGACCGGCGTGCGCTCGCCAGCGCTGGCCATCAACGAAATCGCTGCCAGCACAGGCACTGTCGGCTGGCAAACGGACATCACGTGCACATCGGCGCCGATGTGGCGGATGAAGTCCTGCACATAGCGGACGTAGTCGTCGAGATGGAAGGGTCCGGCTTCCAGCGATACCATCCGCGCATCGGTCCAGTCGGTGATGTAGACCTTGTGATCGGCGAGCATCGCGCGGACGGTTTCACGCAGCAAGGTCGAATGGTGGCCCGACAGCGGTGCGACGATCAGCACCGTCGGCTGGTTCTTCATCAGGTCGAGCGCATCCGATTCGTCGGTGAAGCGCTTGAAACGCAGCAGCCGGCAAAACGGTTTCTCGACCGCAACCTGCTCCTGCACGGCCACATCGGTGCCGGCAACCATCACTGTGCGGATATTGAATTCTGGCTTCTCGTATTCCTTGGCCAACCGATTCAGCAGGTCGAAACCGGCAGCGACTCGGGGAGAGCCCGGAAGTGTCGCGAACGGCGACAGTTTGTTGCTGTACAGCTTGGCGGTGGCGCTGGCAAATTCTGCGAACGGGCTCAGCAAGGCCCGCTGGGTTTCATACCACTGGTAAAGCATGCAGTCTCCTGTGCCTGATCCATGCGCGAAAACCGCGATGTCGTGGCAAGTGATTTGACCTCAGATTATGCTGCACTGCAGCAAAAAAGTCGATACGCAAACGCCGCTGTCGATCTGGGCGGACATGATCCCATATCGCCGTCCGCCCGGACGGCGCAAAAACGGCGTTTCTGCCCGGCATTTGCCGATCGGACAGGTGGATCAACAAACCGCTGCAATTGCCTTCACGACTGCATTGATATTTTGCTGATTGACCGCGGCGAGGCAGATTCGCCCTGAATCCAGGCCATAAATGCCGAATTCCTGGCGCAGGCGCAGCATCTGGTCGCGGTCCAGGCCGGAGTAACTGAACATGCCCCTTTGCTGGGTGATGTGGCTCATGTTGTCGATGCCGGCGGCTTGCAGGCTGTCGACCATCAGGCTGCGCATCTGCTTGATGCGCGTGCGCATGCCGGCCAGTTCGTCCTCCCATATCGCCCTCAGGGCAGGAGTTGTCAGCACATGGGTGACGACCTGCGCACCGTGCGTTGGCGGGTTGGAATAATTGGTGCGGATGACGATCTTCAACTGGCTCAGCACTCGCGAGGCCTCGTCCTTGCTCGTGCAGACCACGCTCAAGGCACCGACACGCTCGCCGTAGAGCGAAAAGCTCTTCGAGAATGAAGTCGAGATGAAGAAATCAATGCCGGCATCGAGAAATTGGCCAATCACCGCGCCGTCTTCGGCGAGGCCTTCACCGAAGCCCTGATACGCCATGTCGAGAAACGCCACCAGCTGCCGTGCCTTGACGGCTTCGATGACCTTCAGCCACTGCTGCGGGGTCAGGTCGTAGCCGGTCGGGTTGTGACAGCAGGCGTGCAGCAAGACGATGGTTCCCGGCTCGCTACTGTCCAGCGCGCCCAGCATTGCCTCGAAATCGATGCCACGCCGAGCGGCATCGTAGTAGGGATAGGTGGACACAACGAAACCCGCTTCGGTAAACAGACCGCGGTGGTTCTCCCAGCTCGGGTCGCTGATCAGGACCTTGGCGTCGGGATTCAGGTGGCGAAGAAAATCGGCGCCGACCTTCAGACCGCCGGTGCCGCCGAGCGCCTGGATAGTGGCTACCCGGCCCTCGGCAACCGCCGCGCTGGAATTGCCGAACACCAGGGCCTGCACCGCCTTGTCGTAGGCGGCGATACCGTCCATCGGCAAATAACCGCGCGGCTTCGGCGCCTCCTGCAATTGACGCTCGGCCTCGGCGACACATTTGAGCAGTGGCAGCTTGCCGTTTTCGTCGGTATAGACGCCGATCCCGAGGTTGACTTTGGCCGGATTGGGGTCGGCATTGAATTGTTCGGTCAGACCCAATATAGGGTCGCGGGGGGCCATTTCTACAGTGGCGAACAGCGATGCCATGGGGCAATCCTTCGATGCGTGACGGGTGGTGACGGCCGATTGGTGTCGTTCGATGCTCGCATCGGACGCCGGCAGCAGATTCGGCTACTCTTTGCGGTTGCCTGCCGACTGGCGGGCTCAAACAGCCGGAGATTTTATCTGTCATGAACAAACCCGATCGCGAGTCGCTCATTGCGAATCCGGCGCCGGAGATTGATGGACCGGCGGCCGATGCCGCGGAAGCCGCCAGCAAGGGTCAGTTTGTCGATTTCGCCGATTCGCCGTTCAAGCTATTCCAGCCCTATGCGCCGGCCGGCGATCAACCGACGGCGATCGATTCGCTGGTCGAAGGCCTCGACGACGGCCTGAGCTTTCAGACACTGCTTGGCGTCACCGGTTCTGGCAAGACCTTCACGATGG
>JBBRID010000094.1:0-10475 GCA_038221635.1 Burkholderiales bacterium | reverse complement strand
GCCTTGAACCAGCGCCGGTTCAGAACGACAGCCAGGTCCCTCGCAAGCCTTGTTGCTCGACGCCCGGTTTGCTCCAGTCACACACACCCTGCGGGAAGGTAGCTTGCAGGCGCGTTGTCTGGGTGGCCGTGAAACTCACCGCGTACGCTGTGGCAGCGGCCGTTTTGAGCTGGCACTTGACCACATCGGCAGCGATGTCGGCGCCGGCAGTGACGCGCGGAGAAGGTGGGGCCGGATAGATCGACGCACATTGACCGCTGCCGATCTGCTGCTTCTCGACGATTTTGGTCGGTGTGGCATCCCGTGTGTTGCAGCCTTCCTGAAGCGTCGCCGGCTTGTTGCGAACGACCTTCTCGTGAGCGCTGCCGGCGGCCTTGTCAGCAGCGATGTTGGCCAGCCACTGGTCCATCTGCTTCAGCGAATCGAGCAGCATCGGGCTCGCGCTGGAGTAGTAGCCGTAGCGGAAGTCCTCGACCAGCATCACCTGGTTGTCGGCGTCCCCATTGGCCTTCTTCAAGCGCTCCCGCATCGAGAACGAGTGGAAACGAAGGTGGATGTCACCGATCGGGTTGTCGTCACTGTAGGCACGGTAGTCGATGATCGGGATGTCGCGCAATCCGCCACCGCCGTTGGTCAGGCGGCCGGTCTGATAGGACTGCTTGGTGCCTTCCAGATCAGCGACCGTGCGGGCCGCAGCAAAGCGCGCGTCGACGTCGTAGCCCCCCACCGCCGCATTCAGATCGAGAAATTGATCGACCGTGATCTTCCCGGCGTTCAATGCCGCAAGCCCGTATTGCACACCGACGTTGTCGATCGGGCGACGCGCGAAGCCGGTGGTCGGATCACGCCCCAGCACATTGACCATGTGATCGAAGACGTCGCAGCGAGCGCCCGTGCGATTGGTCACCGGATCGTAGCGTTGCGAGACCGGCAGGACCGACGGACAGAATGTATCCGGGCCGATGCGCAGTGCGCCGTCGTAGACGGTGCCGGTGTACATGGTCTTGATGCTGAGGATGCCGGCCGTTGCCTCGATCTGCGCATCAGTGAAGGAGCCAGGTGCCACGTCGCGGAAATACCGGCCGAGCAGGCGCTGGTCGGTGATCGACTGGACCGTGGCGAAGGCCACTTCGGGGAAGCTGCAGCCCGGCAAAATGCCGTCCAGCAGGCCGGGGTAGTTGTCGGCAATCTGATGTTGCTGATAGGAGCCCCCGGAACAGCCCCATCCGATCGTGTACCGGGGCCGGCCGTAGGCTTCGACAAAACGCTCCTTGACCATCGCCATCGATTCGGCGGCAGTCAGATCCTGGCAGTTGTTGCCGAACACGTTCAGCGAAGACGATGCGAGCGCATAGCCCTGCTTCAGGATGTTGTGGTCGAGCACGCCGCCGGTGGTCGCGCCCTGGCGGTACCAGCCGCCGGTGCAACCGCCGCCGAAGGTATAGACCAGCCGGCCGTTCCATCCGGCGGGCGACACCTTGAAGCTCGGCTCGGCTTCACGCGAGGGATCGTGCAGCATCGATGTCTGGTAGATCGCGCGATTTGCGGTGCCGGTCTCGATTCGCACCACGTAGGGCACGCTCTTGCCATTGTTGGTTGTCGTCGTTTCGACATCGGCAGGCAAGGTACTGCGCGACGGCAGAGGCTTGAAGCTTCCACCTACGCGATAGACATAGTCCACCCGCGTCGCAATCGAGCAATTGGCATCGATCGGTGCACCAAGCGTGCTGCCGTTGGGGAGTGTGAAAGCGTCGGTCTGGCAGATGAACGGGGTCTGGTGAGGCCCGGAGAACATCGGACCGACCCGCGGCGCATTGGTCAGCGCCAGTTCGCTCGACTTGATGGTGCGACCGTCGGTTGCGACCAGTTCGGCTCGAAGTGTGTTTTTCCCATTCGCCATGCCCGTGATCAGAGCGGTTGGCCTGCCGTCCGTACCGGGGCTGAACGAACTGCTCACATCCTTGCCGTTCAGGACGTAGCGCAAGCTGGTGCCGTTGGCCTGATCGGCAATGTCGGCCGCCACCAGCGCGTCACCACCCGACACCCACGCAGGCGACGTCGAGGAAAGAACGCTCAACGCGATCCGGGTTCCGTCCTCTGCGCCACCGCCGCCGCCGCACGCCGTCAATGCGGCGCCGATTGCCGTGGCCGTTGCGGTCGCCAGCACAGCCGAGCGCCGGCCGAACCGTGCCGGGCGGCCCGCTGCATCGCGTCTGGCTGCGGTTGACGATGTCGCCATTGCGGCAGCATCGAGCCCGGCGCTGGCCGGGCGGTTGCGAGGTCCTGTCATGATCGTGTCTCCTGTTGTGTTTGTTGCGAATGCGCAGCGTCGAATCCTGTCGATCTTCACCGCGTCCGAACGTTTCGCTCAGTGGAGGTGGGCTTCGCCGCACCAACATCCGCGCCCAGCCCCAGCTTCCGCCTGCTCCCGCCACCTTGGCCATCGCGAGCACGCAGGTCCGGCATCGGGCAGCAGCCGGTCGGAGCAGACTAGCAGCGAGATCAGCTGCCGAGAAATACTATTACCCTATGAATCGATCACGAAAGCCTATCAATTTCACCTTGCAGCAGCTCGGCGCCTTTCGTGAGATTGCCAGATGCCGCAGCTTCAGCAGCGCCGCCGTTGCGCTGCACATCTCGCAACCGAGCCTGACGGCGTCGCTGAAGAATCTGGAGCTGGCGCTCGGCGCCCGGCTATTCAACCGAACCACCCGGACGGTCGAACTCACCGAAGCCGGCAGGGAGTTGCTGCCGACCGTCGACAGGGTGGTGGCTGAGCTGGAAATGGCCCAGGAGAACTTCGCCGATCTGGTGCTGCTGAGCCGGGGGCGGGTCGTCATAGGCGCCTTGCCGTCCCTGTCGGCCGACTTGGTGCCGCTGGCTCTGAACTCGTTCTGCGCGAAATACCCGGCGATCGAAGTCAAGTTGAAGGATGCGGTCACCGACGGTCTGATTGACATGGTTCGTTCCGGCGAGGTCGACTTTGCGATCGGCAGCATCGAAGAATCCTCGCCCGATATCGTCTTCTCGTCGATTACCCGCGACACGATGCATCTGGTTTGCAGCGCAGCCCATCGTTTTTCCCGGCGCCGCCAAGTGGCCTGGTCCGAGATTGCCGAAGAACGCTTCATCGCGATGGCGCCGGGAACCAGCGTTCGCGCCGTGACCGACCGGGCCTTCGCGGCGATCCGCAGGGTCAAGGCAGCCGACTTCGAGGTGTCGTTGTTGTCGACCATGTTCGGGCTTGCCCGTGCGGGCCTGGGGATCACCGTGCTGCCAAATGCAGTCTTCGAGGTGTTCACCGTGGAAGGCGTCGCCCATGTGCCTTTGACCGGCCCCGTGGTTCGCCGCGAGATCGGCTTTCTGACGCGTCGCGGCCGTGAACCGACTCCGGCCGCCGCCCGACTGATGGAGACAATCATTTCTCTGCTGGATCGCCCGGAGAAGACGAACGAGGCGAAGAAGTCTGCCGGCAACCTGGTGCTGCTATGAAGTACCCGCTCGGCTCGGGAGATTCGGAAGGGCGTCCCGCGCCAGCGCAATGCCCCGGTCACAACCCAACGCCTGATCAGGCCCAAGGTGACGACAGCGGTGCGAGTACTCGAAGGCGACCGCAGCGTTCCGGACTGCCGCCCGTTGCGTCCAGAGGGTGGTCAACGGATCAAGCCATGCGTTGCAGGCGCTCAGCCTCTTCGAAGCGCGCGTCCTCGATTTCTCGCAACACATCGGACAGATCAACCGCACCGGCTTTCGGCTGATAGCGCCCGGTCAGCGGCATGCCGGGCACCAGCAGCCCGCCCGCGTAGAGCGCCCAGATCTCGGGCCCGTATTGCGTCGCAAGCAGCGCCGGAGCGTGCTGGCCGAAGAAGTTGCGCAGGTTGTCGACGTCGCGCATCAGCATGCGCGGCGCATGGTTGTTGCCGGCAGCGTCCACGGCCTGTGGCAGGTCGATGATCACCGGGCCGTCGGCGGCCAGCAGGATGTTGAATTCGGACAGGTCGCCGTGGATCACGCCGGCGCAGAGCATGCGCACCACCTCGTCGATCAGCGTGGCATGGTGCTGCTGCGCATCGGCAGCGCTGAATGGCAGGTCGTTCAGGCGTGGCGCTGCGTTGCCGTCGGCATAGGCCACCAGTTCCATCAGCAGCACACCGTCGTGGAAATTGATGGGTCGGGGCGCACGAACGCCTGCTGCGGCCAGCCGGTGCAGCGCGTCGACCTCGGCGCTTTGCCATGCGGCCTCCTGCTGCTCGCGTCCGAACTTCGTGCCCTTGGCCATCGCGCGCGCCTGGCGGCTGTTGCGCACCTTGCGGTTCTCGGTGTAGTCCACCGCCTGGCGGAAACTGCGTTGCTGGGCCTCCTTGTAGACCTTGGCGGCAATCGTCTCGCCGCCGCTGCGCACGACGTAGACATCGGCTTCCTTGCCGCTCTTGAGCTGGCGAATGACGGTATCGATCAAACCTTCGTCGATCAAGGCTTGCAGGCGTGCAGGTGCTTTCATTGCTCGATTCTGGGCCCTCGGCGCCGCCAGACTGTCGCAGCATGAATTGCGCCACCCATCTCAGCGCGGGGTTCGGTAGGCTTGCAGAACCGAATCGATCTTCGCCTTGGCGGCCGCGACACCTTCGGCCAAGGCTTCGGGGTCCGATCCGCACGGCACGCCGATGATCGGGCGCTTGCCATCGACGACGGCCTGATAGCCGAACCGTCCATCGTCGGCCGCGATCGTGTCGACGATGAAGCGAAAACCTTTGTACACATCGTCGTGGCGGGCCATCGGTTACTCCGTTCGGGTCTCACATTCTGGGGGGGCACAGTATGCGCCGACGGCCGGTCGGTCAGGTCAAGGCGTGCCCACCCGCTCGCGCATGCAGGTGAGCAGCGCCTCCAGTGCCGTCGACGACGGCGATGCACGCCGGCGCAGCACCGAGATGTCCCAGCGGATCACCGGTCGCACCAGCGGCTGCAGCACCAGGTCGCGCAACGGAGCGCTGCCTGCACAGAAGCCGGGCGTCAACATGCGACCGAAGCCTTGGCGCGCCATCGCAAGGCCGGTCGAATACATCGCGACCTCGTGCGCGACCGTCAGCACGAGCTGCTGCTGTGCGAGACGGGCGCGCACGTCGTGCCAGACTCGGTTGGCCGGGTTGGCGACGATGATGGGCTCGCCCTGCAGTCGGCGCCATGGCACGCTGCCCAAGGTGGCGTCGGCGCGCAGGGGCGCCAGATGGGGCGCCGAAGCCAATTGCACGGAGTCGCGCATCAGCAGATCGACCTGCAGCTCGGGCTGCCGCAGTTCTGCGTCGATGGAACCGATGCCGGCGTCCACCTCGCCGGCCAGCACGCGTGGCGCCACCTGCTCCACCGGGCAATCGACGATCGCGACGTCCACGTCCGGATGGGCTTGGCAGAACGTCGCGACAACTTCAGGAACCAGCGTGGACGCCAGCAGGTGCCCGACCGCGAGCCGCACCAGGCGACGCCGTGCGTCGCGCGCGCCACGCAGATTGGCAACGGCGAGGTCCAGGTCGTCGAGCACCCGCATGGCGCTGCGCAGAAACTCCGAGCCGAGTTCGGTCAGCGTCAGCCGCCGACCACGCTCGAACAGCGTGGTGTCGAGTTGGCGCTCGAGGTCGCGCACCAGCAGGCTGACCGCCGATTGCGACAGGTGCAATGCCTGCGCGGCACGCGTGAAGCTGGCCAGTCGCGCCACGGTGACAAAAGCCCTGAGCTGACGAATCGTCACCATTGCGGTGCGCCCATGACGGTGCACGAGAAAAACTCATGCGTTCATTGAAAGAATGAACTTTACTCGCAGGACGTGGTGGGGGATGCTGTGTCGCAGACAAGCTGTGACAGGAGATTGCCCAGTGACTCGACGTGCCCGCCAGCCCAACCTTGTTGTCATCCTGATCGATGACCTGCGGTTCGACGAATTGGGCTGCTGCGGCCATCCGTACATGAAGACGCCGCACATCGACCGCATCGCGCACGAGGGTGTCAATTTTGTCAACGCCTTTCACAGCACGCCGCTGTGCTCACCGAACCGAGCATCGATCCTGACCGGGCAGTACGCGAGCCGCCACGGCGTGATCGACAACGTGGCGCGTGACGCGCTGAGCCATCGGCTGCAGAACTACCACGTGACGCTGCAGCGCCTGGGCTACGAGACGGCGCATGTCGGGAAGTGGCACATGGGCAACAGCGCCGGCCCGCGGCCGGGTTACGACCGCTGGGTGAGCTTCCCGGGCCACGGCGCCATCGTTGATCCGGTGCTCAACATCGACGGCGTGGAGTCGCAGCACACCGGCTACGTGACCGATCTGCTCAATCATCACGCGCTGGAGTTTGTCGATCGACCACACAAGAAGCCATTCGCGCTGTTTGTGGCGCACAAGGCGGTGCACCCCGACGCCTACCAGTCGCCGGACGGCACGCTACAACCCGGCACCGGCGGCTACATTTCGCCGGCGCGCCATGCCGACCTGTACCTCGGCGAGTTCTGCCCACCGCGCCCCAACGTGATGGCGCCGGAACAGGCGGTGAAGTCCAAGCCGGCCTTCGGCGAATCGTTCGAGTTGCGCAAGAACGAGAGCGGGCAGGCGGTGATGGACTGGATCCAGTCGGGCACGCAGGAGGAAATCCGCAAGCGCGCCGCGATGATGGCTTCTGTGGACGAAGGCGTTGGCCAGTTGTTCGAGGCGCTCGAGCGCGCCGGCACGCTGGACGACACAGTGTTCTTGTTTCTCGGCGACAACGGCTATTTTTTCGGCGAGCATGGCCTCGGCCCGGAGCGGCGCTTCGCGTACGAGGAGGGCATTCGCACTGCCTTCCTGGTGCGCTACCCGCGGCGTTTCCCGGCTGGCGCGGTGCGCAATCGCATGGTGATGGCGCTGGATATCGCCCCCACCCTTGTCGAACTGGCGGGTGGCAAGGCGCGCGACCTGGCAGCGATGCAGGGTCTGTCGCTGCTGCCGCTGGCCGATGGCGACCGGGTGGCGGGTTGGCGCAAGTCATTCATGTGTGAGTACTTCAGCGAGAACGCGATGCCGTGGCTGCACGGCATGACCTACAAAGCGGTGCGCACCGATACCCACAAGTACATCCATTGGGTGCAGAAGTCGCCCACCGGGCTGGAGTGCGACGAGCTCTACGACCTTCGTGCCGACCCCTACGAAATGCGCAACCTGATACGCCAGCGCGCCCAGGCGCCCACCGTGGCCAAGTTGCGCCGCGAGCTGTCGCGGCTGGTTACCGAGTCGATCGGCCTTTAGCACCGATTCCCTTCCTTTTCAACCCTCAGGAGCCGCCATGCATGCCCGAAGCCGCCTACCGTCATCCGTTGTCCTGTGCAGGTTGAGCGTGGCGCTGTCGTGCCTTGCGCTGGCCGGCCCGCTGCAGGCCCAGGCCTGGCCGCAAAAATCGGTCCGCCTGGTGGTGCCGCTCGCCGCTGGCAGCACGGCCGACATCGTTTCGCGCACGGTGGCCACCGAGCTGGCCACGCGCCTTGGCCAATCCGTGGTGGTTGAAAACAAGACCGGCGCGGGCGGCACGATCGCGATGGTTGAAATGGCCCGTTCGGCACCGGACGGTTACACCATCGGCTTCGCGTCGCAGGGCACGCTGGTATTCAATCAAGCCTTGTACAAGAAGCCGGGTTATGACTCACTGAAGGACTTCGCGCCGATCGTGCTCACCGGTGGCGTGTCCAACGTGATGATCGTCCCGCCCACCAGCACCGCAACCAGCGTGCGCGACATGATCGCCCAGGCGAAGTCCAAACCGGGGGCGTTGAACTTCTCGTCCGGCGGCAACGGCACCAGCCACCACATGTCGGGCGTGTTGTTCGCGCAGATGACGCAGACCGAGTGGCAGCACGTGCCTTACAAGGGCGCACCACAAGGGTGCTGGCGGTGATGAGCGGCGAGGTTCAGGCGGGCTGGTTCAACACGCCGACGGTCATTTCCCAGATCCGCAGCGGCAAGCTCAAGGCGCTGGCCGTCACCAGCCGCACACGTTCGGATCTGCTGCCGGAAGTTCCCACCATGGACAGCAGCGGTGTGCCCGGCTATGAGGTCAATACCTGGTTCGGATTCGTGGCTCCAGCTGGTACACCCGCACCCGTCGTGGCGCGCTTGAACAGTGAAATCAGCGCGGTGCTTGCTGAGCCACGGGTGCGCAAGGCGCTGACCGACCAGGGGTTCGAGCTCGCCACGGGCAGCACCCCCGAATCCTTCGCCCAACTGATCCGCAATGACCTGACGACCTGGACACCGTTGATCAAGGCGAGCGGCGCGACGATCGATTGACGAACCGGGCTTGCCCTGCGGCGGTCATTCCGCCGGTCGAGCGTGTTCGGCGCGGGTCGGCAACTGATCTCACAAGCGGGAGGCTCCCTCGTTATCTCGGAGGGCGGCATATCCGGAAATGACATCGAACAGTTCTTCGTCGATCGCGGCTTGGCGCTTGCCGTGGAACTTTGTCCGCAGGGTCGTCAGCAACTCGTCGATATTCTTGTCTGCGCGTTCCATCGCTGCGAGCCGGCTCGCGTTTTCGCTCGCCTGTGATTGGGCACAGGCCTGAAACAGCGAGATGAACAGATGCTCGCGAATCAGCGCGCGCAGCGTACCGACAGGCTGTCCCATCACTTCTGGCATGCGCGCCGCCGGCCAGGGTGCCCGTATCAAGCCCGACCGCCAGGCCGCGTCGAGCGGCAGCAGCCGCTGATGGACGGACTCGTACAACGCGCCTGCCCGTGGGCTGTTGTAGAAGATCTCGATGTTTGGTGACGCTGTCTGGCTGGGGTGGGACTCGGTGTCGAGCAGCAAGCGATCGACCAGCGGCGCGATCGATTCGACCGAACTCGGCACCGGATAGGTGCTGATCGCCGCAATGCCCGCATCCGCCAGCGTGGCGCGCACGCGTTCGCCGACCGCCCAGACCACGGGTGTTCCGCCTGCTGTCCGAAGCTTGTCGATTGCATGGTCGACCACGGCCAGATTGAACTGCCCGACAAGTCCCTGGTCGGAGCCGAAAACGATCGCGCCGACAGCCCGCGGCTTGGCGGGCCTGGCGGGCGCGACCGCGAGCTGATCGCCGCTCGTGCCAGAAACGGCTCGAAGGCAAGCGCCCAGCCCCTGATCGACCGCGCGACGGTAGTCCGCGAGCGCAAGCACCGATTGTTCATATTGGTGAATGCTCGAGGCCGCCAATGCGCGCATGGTGCGAACGACCGACTGCAACTCCGTCGCGCTGGCGATCTGATGCCGCAGCGCGGCAGTCGAGTCGGTCATGCCGACGCCTTGGCGCTGTTCGCGGCGTTGAATGCCTCGAGCGCGTCGCTGGCAATGGCGACCACGGCATCCGCATCCGCCTCGCTGAGCTTGCCGGGCTGTTCGAGGCGATCTGCCAGCGTCGGCGCAAGCTGTGCAGCGGCGTCCCGCACTGCACGCTCGGCATCGGCCATCTGGTCGAGCGGCACGGCGTCGAACAGCCCGGCGGTCAGCGCACGCAGCACGGTGATTTGCTCGGGCACCGACACCGGTTCGGACTGCGCCTGTTTCAGGCAGGCGCGAATTCGTAGGCCGTGAACAATCGTTTTGCGGCTGCTGTCGTCGAGCCGGGCACCGAAACGCGAGAAGGTCTCCAGCTCTTCGAACTGCGCATAGGCGAGTTTCAAATCGCCGGCCACCGCGCGGAAACTGCCGCGTTGTGCCTTGCCGCCGACGCGTGAAACCGACTGGCCGACGTCGACCGCGGGCAGCACGCCCAGCTCGAACAGCGTGGGCGACAGGTAGATCTGCCCGTCGGTGATCGAGATCAGGTTGGTGGGGATGTAGGCCGATATGTCCTGCGCCTCGGTCTCGATGATCGGCAGGGCGGTCAGCGACCCGCCGCCACGCTCCGCACTCAGGTGGGTGGCCCGCTCGAGCAGGCGCGAGTGGATGTAGAAAATGTCGCCCGGAAAGGCTTCGCGCCCGGGTGGGCGCCGCAACAACAGCGACAGCTCGCGGTAGGCTCGGGCATGCTGGGTCAGGTCGTCATAGACGATCAGCACGTCGCGTCCGGCTTCCATGAAATGTTCGGCGATGCTGGTTGCCGCGTAGGGTGCGATGTAGGTCAGGCCGGGTGGCTGGTCGCCTTCGGAAACCATCACCACCGTGTAATCCAGCGCGCCGTGTTCGCGCAGCGTGGCCACCACCTTGGCCACGGCCGATCCACGCTGGCCGATGGCACAGTACACACAGGTCACGTCCTTTCCGCGCTGGTTCAGGATGGAGTCGATCGCGATCGCAGTCTTGCCGGTCTGGCGATCGCCGAGGATCAGTTCACGTTGTCCGCGGCCGATCGGAATCAGCGCGTCGACGACCTTGATGCCGGACTGCAACGGCACGTCGACGGCTGCGCGGTCCATGATGGGAGCCGCCGGTCGCTCGATCGGCTGCCGCTGGCTGGTGCGCACTGGCCCGCGGCCA
>JBBRID010000093.1:0-10566 GCA_038221635.1 Burkholderiales bacterium | reverse complement strand
ATCCGATGCGCTATTTCTACGAATCGCTTTCGGCAACCGCTGCACTTTCCGCCGGAAGGTGGAAGCTGGCGATCGAACGGGCCAGCCATTCGCTGCGACTCAACTGCAGCCACACCTCGACGCTTCGGGTGCTGACGATTGCCAACGTGCAGATGGGCAACATGGACGAGGCGCGCCGCTGGGCGAAACGGTTGATGGAGCGCGACACCGGCCTCAACATCGCAGAGTACCGCATGCGTTCACCGAGTACGGGTTTCAAGACCGGCGAAATCTGGGCCTCGTCCCTGCAGGCCGCTGGCGTGCCCGCCGGCTAAAAAAGCATCTCTTTTACGAGGGTCGAGCATGTATCAGCGAAAAGCCTGGAAGTTGGCGAACACCTTTGGTGGTGCTCGTGGGTTTGGCGGGGCAGGCGGGGCTGGGGGTGCGTTCGGGGGGGCAGGAGGCGCTGGCGCTGGCGGGGCTGGTGGAGCCGGAGGCGCCTACGGGGGCGCCGGTGCAGGCGCCGCGGGGGCCGACAGTCCGCTTGATGTGGGCGGTGCGATCACCAGTCGGGACGGGATCGTGGGCGCGTTCGATCTCCGTGCGGTGCGGGGGCAGAAATTGCTCGCCATCGATGCGACCGAGTCGATGGCGAACTGGGAGCCGTGGATATGCGGCAATGTCATCGATACCGAATTGCGCCTCGGCCTCGGATACTCAAGTAAGGTTGACCGCCTCTCGGTCACTTCGTCGGGGGTAGATATCGCAACCATCGTTCGCCCCTCGGCTACCAAAGCCTCGATGCGGCGACAGGTCGAACTGGTGATCGAATATGCCGATCTGCGCGAGGAACGTGCGGCCGAACTGGTGTCACAGGTGCCGCAGCTGTTGACCTATTGGACCGCGGTGGCAGGCCTGCATGCCAACCGCACTCGCTGGACGCTCGAACTGCTGGCGGCGGCGATCAGGCTGGCGATATCGGTCGAGATGCGCTTCAAACATGCCTTCGCGTTCCCACGGCCGGTGTTGTATTCACCGCAGGTCCAGCCGATGATCCTGACGCCGCAACACAGCGCCTATCCCAGTGGCCATTCCACCGAGGCGCATACAGCGGCGAACGTGCTGATCCACTTGATCGGCGCCACGGCCAACAACGACGCCCGCGGGCAGACCTTGCTCAAACTGGCCGGCCGAATCGCGTTGAACCGCACTGTGGCCGGCATGCATTTCCCTATCGACAGCCGTGCCGGGCAGGCACTGGGAACTTCGCTGGCCGAATATGTGGTGGCGCGCTGCAGCGGAGTGGCGATCTGCAAGCCTCGCACCTTCGACCCAACAAATGTCATGGATAAGGACTTCGTCGCTCCTGTGGTTCACAACGCAGAAGACTCCGAATGGGGTTTGACGGTCGGCGCAGTGTCGAAAAAGCTCGTCGGTCCGGGAGATGCCAAAAAGGACTTGCTCGCCTGGTTATGGGACAAAGCTCGCGACGAGTGGAGATAGGCGATGAGCGAGAAATGGACGATAAAGAAGAGCTCGCGGCCCATACGCCAGTCGGATGAACCGCGCTGCGATGCGTTCACCAGTTGGACTTTCAAGACGGGTTATCGCGATTCGGTCGCGCCGGGTGCCAAGTCAAAAAATCCGAAGGCGCTTTGGTTGATGCTCAGGCTCAGACCACTCGGTGACGGCCAATCTCCTCCCGAGAAATTGCTTGAGCTCTCGGCTGCGTTGCCGGACGGCTGGTTGAGACTGCCTGAACAGTATGCTCAGCCGCTTCGCAATCTGGTGGAGGCCCGACACTGCACAGCGCTGGCAAGCCCGAAATTCATCCGCTACTTGGTCGACGGGACTCTGGGCCGTTCACATACGAAGTTAGCTGGAATATTGGAACTAATTCGCTCCCGAATCGAAGCATTCGAGATCGGTTTGCAGGCTTCAGAATGGAACGAGTGCGCGGAAGCCAAAAAGCTGATCAATAAAGCCAAATCGCGGCCGAAGTCGGTGATTGGTGTCATAGACGATGGCTTGCCATTTGCGCACCACCGCCTTAGCTGGAACGACAGAGGCCGGCGGCGCACCCGCTTTCTGGCGCTTTGGGATCAGTCGGACAACACTCCGGCTGATCGGAGATGGTGCCTCGGGCGAATACTCGACAGCGACGAAATGGACAAAGCTATCGTCGACGGTTCCAGCCACGGACGGGTCGACGACGACGCGGTCTATCACCGTGCCGGCACGGCAACCATGCTTCGGCACCGCGTCACACATGGCGCGCATGTGCTCGATCTGGCATGCGGCGCCGAACCGCCCAGTTCGCAGAACGAATCGCCGGCAATCATCGGCGTGCAATTGCGGCCGATGGAGTCGACGCTGTGCCTATCGCCAGGCGCCCACCTGTTCGATGCAATCCGCTTCGTCGTTGCGCAGGCCGATGCGGCCTGTGGTGACGGAGTCGAACCCTGCCCGATAACGATCAACGCCAGCGTCGGCAATATCGCGGGGCCGCATGACGGCCACAGCATCTTCGAGGAGGCGGCAGACGAACTGCTGAGCATGCGTCGGAAAGCTTTCCCGAACACGCCCATCGATTTGGTGCTGCCGGCCGGCAACAGTCACCTGTCGCGGTGCCACGCGTGGAGCGAGATGGAAAGCGATACCCAGCTTGCCCTCGATTGGCACCTGCGGCCCGATGACGGCACCTCGAGTTATCTCGAGATCTGGTTTCGGCCCGTTGATTTCGAGCCGGACAAAGATCTACCCGACCTGGAAATCTCGGTCGTGCTTACTACGCCATCGGGCAAACAAGAACTGCCGGTGACACTCAAGCAACCTATGGGAGCGGGGGCCAAAACAGTCGAAGCCACACTCCGCGACGAAAGAAAAAATTGCATTGCCGTCGTCGGCCTGCATCCGCAACCCGCGAACGGCCGCTACTGGATGGCGCTGGTGACGATCGCCCCGACCGCAGCCTACGGCCCTTGGGAATACGTCGCGCCGGCCGGTGCGTGGAATCTGACAATCACTGTCGGAGAAACCAGCGCCCCCGTCTATTGCAATGTCTATTCGCAGCGTGACGATAAATCGTTCGGCCACAAAGGGTGGGGGCGGCAGGCAGTACTAGAAGACAAGCGCGATCGCGTCTACGACAACAAAGGTGTACTCATACTGCGAGAATCGGGCAAGTCGTTCCGTCGCCGCGTCGGAACGGTCAACGGGCTGGCCACAGGCAAAGAGGTGATCGTGGCGGGCGGCTTGGTTGTCAAACCTGGGGGTGCTCATGAACCGGCACTGTATTCCTCGGCGGCCATCCCACAAACCCAAGTCCGATCATGGAATCGATTCTTCGCGGTCACCGAGGACTCACCGGTACTGCATGGCCTGCATGCCGCCGGCACTCGGAGTGGCACCATTGTCACAGTCAGCGGAACGAGCATGGCAGCTCCACAGCTGGCTCGCGATCTTTTTCGCGGCATATTGGCGATTAGCCGCGGATATGTGGTCGACTACGACCTCCAGCCCCGGCCTAAGGTCTTGCAGGCTGCCGATCTGATGCGACGCTCGAAACGTCGGCGCGGCGAAAGCCCGGACGAAACTCCCTGATCGTCGACAAGGTCGTCTCCAACAGGCCACTTTTCCTCCCTCCTCCCGACATGACCTAGAGTCGCAGGTTGCGACGTTGTCCGTCGAGATGGAAGGATCTGGGGATGAATACGATGGCCGAGGCAAAACCATCCGGGCTGGAAGCGCGGCGGGCGAAGGCATCCGAAGTGGTTGCCGCCCTCGCCCGAATCCTGCCCAGCCACGCCATCCTCTCGTCGCACGAAGACACCACCCCCTACGAATGCGACGGCCTCACCGCCTACCGCCAACGCCCATTGGCAGTTGCGCTGCCAGAGACTGAAGCCCAGGTGCAGGCTGTCCTGCAGGCCTGCCACGCCCTCGGCGTTCCGGTGGTTTCGCGCGGCGCTGGCACCGGCCTGTCCGGTGGCGCGATGCCCAACGCGGATGGCGTCACCCTCTCGATGGCCAAGTTCAACCAGATCATCAAGATCGATCCCTTCAGCCGGACCGCCATCGTGCAGTGTGGTGTGCGCAACCTGGCGATCAGCGAGGCCGCCGCACCGCACCTGCTGTACTACGCACCCGACCCCTCCAGCCAGATCGCCTGCACCATCGGCGGCAACGTGGCCGAGAACTCGGGCGGCGTGCATTGCCTGAAATACGGGCTGACCTTGCACAACGTGCTGCGGGTGCGCGGCTACACCGCGGAAGGCGAGTTGGTCGAATTCGGCAGCGAGGCGCTCGACGCCGCCGGTCTCGACCTGTTGCCGCTGGTGATCGGCAGCGAGGGCATGCTGGCGGTCACCACCGAGGTGACGGTCAAGCTGCTGCCGAAGCCTCAGCTGGCGCGTTGCATCATGGCCAGCTTCGGCGATATCCGCCACGCCGGCAACGCGGTTGCTGCGGTGATCGCCGCCGGTATCATCCCGGCCGGTCTGGAAATGCTGGACAAGCCGATGGCCGCTGCCGTCGAAGATTTCGTGCACGCCGGCTACGACCTCGAGGCCGCAGCCATCTTGCTGTGCGAGTCCGATGGCACGCCGGAGGAAGTCGAAGAGGAAATCGGACGCATGACCGCCGTGCTGCGTGATGCCGGCGCGACGGCGATCGCCGTCAGCCGCGACGAGACCGAGCGGCTCAAATTCTGGAGCGGGCGCAAGAATGCCTTCCCGGCATCGGGCCGCATCAGCCCCGACTACATGTGCCTGGACTCGACGATTCCGCGCAAACGTCTGGCCGATATCCTGCTCGCCATCCAGCAGATGGAAGTCAAGTACGGGCTGCGCTGCTGCAACGTCTTCCATGCCGGCGACGGCAATCTGCACCCGCTGATCCTGTTTGACGCCAACGATCCCGACCAGCTGCACCGCTGCGAGTTGTTCGGCGCCGACATCCTGGAGACCAGTGTCGCGATGGGCGGAACGGTGTCCGGCGAGCATGGCGTGGGCGTTGAAAAACTCAACAGCATGTGCGTGCAGTTCACCGCTGCCGAAAACGAGCAGATGTTCGGCGTCAAGCGCGCATTCGATCCGGCCGGCCTGTTGAACCCCGGGAAGGTGATCCCGACACTGCAGCGCTGCGCCGAATACGGCAAGCAGGTTATCCGCGGTGGACGCCTCGCCCACCCCGACCTGCCGAGGTTCTGAACGGATGATGGCCCCATGAACCAGCCTGCGATCGACCGCCTCTGCGACCGCGTCCGCGCCGCTGCAAGTGATTCGCGTCAACTGTCCGTACGCGGCGGCGGAACGAAGAATTTCTACGGCGAGCCGCCGCAGGGCGAACCGTTGCAAACCGACGAATTGACCGGCATCGTCAGTTATGAACCCAGCGAACTGTTCGTAACCGCAGGCGCCGGTACCCGATTGATCGAACTCGAAGCCGCGTTGGCTGAAACGGGTCAATGCCTGGCCTTCGAGCCGCCGCGCTTCGGCAATGTGGCAACCATCGGTGGCATGGTCGCCGCTGGTCTGAGCGGTCCGGCAAGGGCCAGCACCGGCTCGATGCGCGATCACGTGCTCGGCGCCAAGTTGATCAACGGCCGCGGCGAATGGCTGACCTTCGGTGGTCAGGTCATCAAGAACGTGGCCGGCTACGACGTCTCGCGCGTGCTCGCCGGTTCGATGGGCGTGCTCGGCGTGATCACCGAAGTCAGCCTGAAGGTGCTGCCCGTTGCACCGGCAGAAGCGACGCTGGTGTTCGAGTGTTCGCAAGGCGACGCATTGCGGATGCTCAATGAATGGGGTGGTCAGCCGTTGCCGCTCAATGCCAGTTGCTGGCGTGAAAGCGATGGTACCGGGCGCTTGTGGCTGCGTCTGCGCGGCGCCGTGGCCGCGGTGGCGGCGGCTTGCAAGCGTCTGGGCGGTGAGCGCATCGACCCCGTCGAAGCCGCGGCTGGGTGGTTGGCAATTCGCGACCAGACGCTGCCGTGGTTCGGCGAACGCGGCCAGCGCGATCTGTGGCGCTTGTCGGTCCCGCAGTGGGCTGCGCCGCTGGACCTCGCCCGATCACCGCTGATCGAGTGGCATGGTGGTCAGCGCTGGTACCTGGCGACGATCGACGAAGGACCGACCGTGCGCGCCGCGGCGCGCGCAGCGGGCGGGCACGCCACGCTGTTCATCGCCGCCACCCCAAACGCTGCCACTCTGAACCGCTTCGATGCCCTGAGCCGACCGTTGGCGCGGATTCACCGTGCGCTGATGAACGAATTCGATCCGCACGCGGTTTTTCATCGCGGCCGCTTTTATCCCGCCGACTGAGCTCCATTCATGCAAACCAACCTGGCACCCGAATTTCAGGGAACGACCGATGGCCGCGAGGCCGAAGCGATTCTGCGAAAGTGCGTGCATTGCGGTTTTTGCACCGCCACCTGCCCCACCTACCAGTTGCTTGGTGACGAGCTCGACGGCCCGCGCGGCCGCATCTACCTGATCAAGCAGGTGCTCGAGGGCCAGCAGCCGACCCGCTCGACGCAACTGCACCTGGACCGCTGCCTGACCTGCCGCAACTGCGAATCGACCTGCCCGAGCGGTGTGCAATACGGCCACCTGGTGGACATCGGCCGCAAGATCGTCGACGCGAAAGTGCCGCGTCCGCCGGCTGAAGCCGCGCTGCGCTGGACCTTGAAGGAGGCACTGCCGTCGCCGTTGTTCGGCCCGGCGATGAAACTCGGTCAATCGGTGCGCGCACTGCTGCCTGCCACGTTGAAGGCCAAGGTGCCGATGGCCCGGCCGGCTGGGCGCTGGCCCACCGCCGAGCACCCGCGCAAGGTGCTGATGCTGGCCGGCTGCGTGCAGCCGTCGATGGCGCCGAACATCAATGCCGCGACCGCCCGCGTGCTCGATGCCGCAGGCATCCAGACGGTGATCGCGTCGAAAGCGGGCTGCTGCGGGGCCGTCAAGTTCCACCTCAACGATCAGGATGGCGGCAAGGCCGAGATGCGGGCCAATATCGATGCCTGGTGGCCGCTGCTGCAGGATGGGTCGATCGAGACCATCGTGATGAATGCCTCGGGCTGCGGCGTCACCGTTCGCGAATACGGTCACATCCTGCGCGACGATCCTGCCTACGCGGAAAAGGCGGCCGCGGTCAGCCGCGCGACCCGTGACCTGAGCGAGCTGCTGCCGGAATTGGTGGCGGCGCTCAACGACAAGGTTCGAGCGCCCGGCGGCACCATTGCCTGGCATCCGCCGTGCACCCTGCAGCATGGTCAGCAGTTGCGCGGCGGTGTCGAAGCGGGTCTGCGCTCGCTCGGATTCGATATCCGGCTGAGCGGCAACGAATCACATCTGTGCTGCGGCTCGGCTGGCACCTATTCCGTCTTGCAACCCGATCTGGCGTTGGCGCTGCGCGATCGAAAACTCGGCAACCTGCAGGCGCTGCAGCCAGCCACCATCGCTTCGGCCAACATCGGCTGCATCACCCACTTGCAAAGTGGCACCACGACGGCGGTGCGGCACTGGGTCGAGTTGCTCGATGCCGCACTGCAACCGGCCTGACAGCGTGCGCCAGCGGACATCGGCGGCCGATCATCGAGAATAGCGCTGCCTCTGGGACCGTAGCAATCGGCCCGATGGCTGTCCCACCATGAAGACAAGCATCCGATGATCAAGTTCACGCCGCCCACTTCCAGCGACCTCAGCGCGGGAATTCTGGTGGCGCTGGTCGGCATTCCGCAATGCCTGGCATACGCGATGTTGTCCGGACTGCCGCCGATGTACGGTCTGGTGACGGCCGCGGTGCCGGGCATCGTGGCAGCGCTGCTTGGACGCAGTGCGAATGTCACCGTGGGCCCGACCAACACCACCGGTCTCGTCATCCTGACCAGCCTGACCCCGTGGGCCGAACAGCCACAACTGCTGCTGACGGCGATGGCCACCCTGGCGGCATTGGCCGGGCTGTCACGGCTGGCCATCGTCGCGTTCAAGGCCGAACGCATCTTCGATTTCGTTCCTGAATCCGTGATGCTGGGCTTCGCGACCGGCGCCGCGCTGATCATCGGTCTGATGCAACTCGACGAATTCATCGGCGTCACGTTTGTTGGCGTGCGCAACGTGATCGACGAGATCGGTCGCCTGGCTCACGTGGCGCCGCTGTCCATCAGCCTGCCCAGCATCGGCCTGGCAATTGCCGCTGTGTTGTCGGTATCGATGGGGCGAAAATATGCGCCGCGCTGGCCGGTGCCACTGCTCTTCCTTCTGGTCTGCGTGTCGCTGGTCTGGTTCGATGTCGGCGGCATGGCCAAACTGTGGATCAAGCTTGGCGACAGCACGACGATCAGTGACGGCTGGCCGGAGTTGGCCAGCGGATTGCCGACCTGGTCGATGGTCCAGTCGCTTGTGGTTCCCGGTTTTGCGGTGGCCTTCATCGGCTCGCTGGAGTTGATCGTCACGCTGCGCAACCGCCAGGAGCAGCGCTGGCTCAGTCCCGAACTGCGCAGCCAAGGCATTGCCAATCTGGTCGGCAGCGTGACCGGATCGTTTCCGGCCAGCACCTCGCTGACACGATCGGTCCTGCTCGAACTCGGCGGTGCGCAAACACGATGGGCACCCTTCGTCGCCGGCGTGGTGCTGCTGCCGATCATCTTTTTCGGCGCCGAGGTGATCCGTGCCATTCCACAGCCGGTGATTGCCGGGCTGCTGGTGGCAACCGCGGTGAGCATGCTGAAGCCGCAGGCGATCAGGGGCATGCTGGGCGCCAGCAGGGAAACACGGTTGCTGTTCCTGGTCACGACAGCGTCCACCTTGATCATGAGTTTCCACGAGGCCATCCTGCTCGGCGCCGGCCTCGGCGCGGTGATGTTCCTGATGCAGGCCAGTCAACCACGGCTGCGCTGCATGGCTGTGACTGATGACGGTTGGCTCGATGCCGATACCGACAAAACTCGCGAGCACTATGTGCTGCAGGTGTCCGGCACGCTCTATTTCGCCGCGGCCCGGCAACTGCCGGAGCGCCTGGCCGCCAGCATTCCGGCGGCAGCCCGCCATTTGTCGATCGACCTGAACCACGCCCACCATTCCCGCGTCGCCGCGGTGCAGGCCTTGCAGCGCTTCGTGCAGATTGCCAGGGCGCGCAACATCGAAGTCGACATCTGCGGCCACAACGAAAGCCTGGCCCGGCTGTCAACGGTGCTCGGCGTCAACCTGCCTTGGCGCAAGGCACGGGTGAGGGAACAGTACATCGATTCCGCGGTCGAGAAAGCCTGATCAGCGACCTCGGCGAGCTGCGCAGTACGATCGACTTCCTTCCGAATGTTCTACAACCAACCGACAAAGCCATGGAAACCCAACTCGATGCCGACATCCTCGACCAGATGGCCGAGGCGGTGATCTATTCGAACGCCGATGGCACGATCGAACGCTGGAATGCCGCTGCTGCGACGGCGTTCGGCTTTTCGGCCGAGGAAGCGCTCGGTCAAAACCTCGACATGATCATTCCGGAGCATCTGCGGGCCGCGCACTGGCGTGGCTTCCAGATGGCCATGACTCATGGCAAGACGCGCCTCAAGGGTCATGCGACGATGACCCGCGGCCTGCACAAATCGGGACAGAAGCTGTTTTGCGAGATGAGCTTCGCGCTGGTTCTCAATCCCGAAGGCGTGGCGATCGGCTCGGTTGCGGTGGGGCGTGACGTCACCGAGCGGGTCGAGCGGGAAAAAGCGGCCGCGAAGGCTGACACCGGCTCCTGATCGGCGAAATCGCAAAGTGGCCAACCCCGAACGACCCGGGGAGCATCGGCATGGTTGATGCATGGAACCTATCGGCCCGGCATGGCATCGTCGATACTTGCAGCTGGGTTTGACCATCCGTCCACCGGCCTGGTCGAGGACAATTCTGACCC
This sequence comes from Burkholderiales bacterium, assembly GCA_038221635.1. Taxonomy (GTDB): domain Bacteria; phylum Pseudomonadota; class Gammaproteobacteria; order Burkholderiales; family Burkholderiaceae_C; genus Ideonella_A. The sequence continues at coordinate 684 of JBBRID010000093.1, read as the reverse complement.
CGGGATTCAATACAAGTCGAGGAAAGACATGGCTACAGGGAAATCAAGGATCATTTACACGCTGACCGACGAGGCACCTTACCTCGCCACCGCAGCGTTTTTGCCGATCGTGCGCACGTTCACCGCGCCGGCGGGTATCGAAGTCGACCAAGCCGACATATCGGTAGCGGCACGCATCCTGGCCGAGTTCCCGGAGAACCTGGCCGAGGCTCAACGCGTCCCCGACACACTCGGTGAACTCGGCCGCCTGACGCTGCAGCCCGACACCAACATCATCAAGCTGCCCAACATCAGTGCTTCGGTGCATCAGCTGGTTTCGGCCGTCAAGGAGTTGCAAGCGCGCGGCTTCAAGATTCCCGACTACCCTGAAGATCCGAAAACCGACGAAGACAAGGCCATCCGCGCCCGCTATTCCAAGTGCCTCGGCAGCGCCGTCAACCCGGTGCTGCGCGAAGGCAATTCCGACCGCCGCGCACCACCGGCCGTGAAGCGATACGCGCGCAAGAATCCGCATTCGATGAGTGATTGGAGCCAGGCCTCGCGTACCCACGTCGCGACCATGAAGCACGGCGACTTCTATCACAGCGAGAAGTCGCTGACCTTGGACCGTGCCCGCGACGTCAAGATGGAGCTGGTCACCAAGAGCGGTGAGAAGGTGGTGCTGAAGCCGAAGGTGTCGCTGCT
>JBBRID010000092.1:0-10598 GCA_038221635.1 Burkholderiales bacterium | reverse complement strand
CACTACCCGCTGGCCGACCACTACAACAACGACCGCTGGATGTACGGCGACGCCCACAAGAAGTTGCAGAAATCGGGCGACTGGCGCGAACACATCGATTTGCACACGCACCGCTATATCACCGAGGATACGGTGATCGGGTTGGCCTTGATGGCGTCGGTGGCCCGCTGGGCGCAGGTCGACGCGCCAATCGCGCAAGGGCTGTTGGCGGTGGTCGGCGCATTCCTCGGCCGCGACCTGCGGCATGGCGAGCGCACGCTTGAAGCGCTCGGTCTTGCCGGCTTGTCGAAACAACAGTTGCAGCAACGGCTGCATGACGGGGAATGAGCCGATGAGTCGATTCGCCGCCGTCGGCGCCGGGCGCATGGGGCGCGGCATTGCGATCGCCTTTGCCTACGCCGGGCATCGCATTGCCTTGATCGACCTGAAACCGCGCGCCGAAGCCGACCGTGCGCACCTGCAGCAAGAAGCGCGCGCCGAGATCGAGCAGAGCCTGCGCGCACTGGCGAAACTCGGCGCCTTGCGCGACGATCAGGTCGAGGCGATCGCCGCACGCGTCGAGTTCATTGATGCGCCGCAAGCGCAGGCTGCCTTGGCGCACGCCGAACTGGTTTTTGAGGCGGTGCCGGAAACCATGGCGGCCAAGCGCGACGCCTTCGACAAACTCAGCCGTTGGTGCAGCACGGATGCCATCCTGGCCTCGACCACCAGCAGCATAGCCGTCAGTGAACTCGCCCCGCTGGTTGCGCATCCGCAGCGATTCCTGAACATGCACTGGCTGAACCCGGCCTATCTGATTCCGGTGGTCGAGCTGAGCACACATGCCGGCTCCGATCCCAGCGTGCTGGAGCGCGCCAAGGCGTTGATGGAAGGCATCGGAAAATTGCCAGTGGTCTGCAAGGACACGCCCGGCTACATCGTGCCGAGGCTGCAGGCGCTGGTGATGAACGAAGCGGCGCGCATGATCGAAGAAGGCGCGGCCACTGCCGAAGAAATCGACAAGGCGACGCGTTATGGCCTCGGCCTGCGTTTCGCCGCAATCGGCGTGGTCGAGTTCATCGATTTCGGCGGCGCCGACATCCTGCATCATGCAAGTCGCGAGATGTCAGCTTCGATCGATCCGGCGCGCTACGAGGCGCCGCCGATTCTCGACCGGCTGATCGCCGACGGGCAGCTCGGTTTGAAGACCGGCAGCGGCTTCTACAACTACGAGGGGCGAGACATTGCCGCCTACCGCCTCGATGTTCTGGCGCGTACCCTGGGCATGCTCAGACACGCTGGCATGTGGCGTGCTCCGATCGAAGAAACGATCGCCTGATACTTTTTCGCTTTCCTTTCCCAACCGCGAGGTGAAACCATGACTCATCCAAGATCAAGATCCGGCTGGCTGCGCAGTGTCGTCGCCGGTGCTGTCGTGCTGGCAGCCATGCCATTCACGGCCAGCGCCGCCGACATCAATCTGACCTACGCCTTTTTTGCGCCGGCCGGCACCTTCCCCGGCAAGCAGATGGCGCATTGGGCCGAGCAGGTCAACAAACGCACCAACGGCAAGGTTGCAGTCAAGACATTTCCGGGCGGCACCTTGCTTGGCGCCAAGGACATGTACGACGGCGTCACCAAAGGTGTCGCCGACATCGGACTGGGTGCCCCCTCGTACGACCCGGGACGTTTCCCCCTCACCTCTGGAGCTTCGTTGCCGGTGGGTTTTCGCAACGCGACCGTGGCGAGCGAAACCTTGTGGGAGCTGACCAAGGAATTCAAGCCCAAGGAATTCGAGGAGTTCAAGGTCATCGCGATGTTCACCACCGAGCCCGGCTACATCCAGTCGCGCAAACCGGTGCGCAACGCGGATGACCTGAAAGACATGAAGCTGCGCGCCGCCGGCACTGGTGTGCCGGTGCTGAAGGCGCTCGGTGCGGCGCCGATCGGCATGCCGATGCCTGAAGTGCCGCAGTCGGTGCAGACCGGCGTCATCGATGGCACGATGACATCGCGTGAGGTGTTGCAGGACTTCAAGCTGGCCGAGACACTCAAATATGTCACTGACTATCCATCCGTCGTTGTCACCTTTGCCGCGGTGATGGACAAGAAACGCTGGGACAAGTTGCCCGCCGACGTGCAGAAGGTCATCGAGGATCTGGGCCCCGAGATGGCCACCTGGACCGGCAAGTACCACGACAACGAGAACGTCGGCGCCGCCCTCAAGTGGGCCACCAGTCAACACAAGCTGCAGGTGCTCGAACTGGCCCCCGATGAGCGTGCACGCTGGGATGCCAAGCTCAAGCCGATGGAGCAGCAATGGGTTACCGAGATGACGGCCAAAGGTTTGCCGGCAGCCGCTTATCTGAAGCGCTTGGGTGAGTTGCGCGACCAATTTGCGAAGAAGCAGTGACGGCAGCAGGCCCGCAACCCGGCGACGCTGCAGCGCCGCAGGCCGGCGAACCCGCGGCTTCGGACAAACCGTTGCCGCTGCTCGACACCTTCAGCAACATCGTCAACCGGGCGCTCGCGTTCGCGGCCGGGGTCGCGCTGGCCGCGATGATGCTGTTTTCGGTCACCGACATGGTGTTGCGCAGCGTCGGCCATACGGTGGCCGGATCCTATGAGGTGATCGGCTGGCTGTCAGCCTGCGCAATGGCGCTGGCGCTGGGTTCGGTGCAACAACACCGCGGCCATGTCTCGATGGACTTGATGGTGGTTCGGTTCGGCCCGCGCTTGCGTGCCGCTGTCGAGTTGCTGTCGAGTCTGCTGTCGTTGTTGCTGTTCACTACAGTGGCCTGGTTCGTGACCGTTTATGGCCAGGTACTGCAGGAGTCGGGCTCGCTGTCCGAAACCCTGCGGGCGATTGTTTATCCGTGGGTCTATGTCGTGGCACTCGGCAGTGCCGGGCTTGCCTTGGCCTTGCTGATCGATTTTCTGCGCGCCGCCCGCCACTGCCTGCCACTCCTGCAGCGTCACGGTTGAACCGCCAAGCACATAACTCACCATGGATCCTGTCTACGCCGCGCTGATCGGCCTCGTCATCATGTTCGGCTTCATGGTGCTGGGCATGCCGATCGCGTTTGCGATGTTGCTGGCTGGCCTGCTTGGCAACGCCTATCTGCTGTCGGTACCGGCGGCCACGCATTTGTTGTCGACCAATGTCTGGGAACAGTTTTCGTCTTATGGTCTGAGCGTGATTCCGCTGTTCGTGCTGATGGGGCAGTTTGCCTATCGCGCCGGCGTCACCGAGCGGCTTTACCAGGCGGCCTATAAATGGGTCGGTCAGTATCCGGGCGGGCTGGCCGGCACGACGATCGCAGCCTGTGCGGGCTTTTCGGCAATATGCGGCTCCAATTCGGCGACCACCGCAACCATGGGCACCATCGCGCTGCCCGAAATGCGCCGATACGGCTACGACCCGGCATTGAGCACCGGAGCGGTCGCCGTCGGCGGCACGCTGGGGGTCGTCATCCCGCCCAGCGTGGTGATGATCGTGATCGCGGTGCAGACGGAACAATCATTGCTGCGCCTGTTTCTCGCCGGTATCGTGCCGGGCCTGATCCTGACCGCCTTGTTTCTGCTCACCATCTTCGTCATGTGTGTGCGCAACCCGGCGCTCGGCCCGCTCGGCCCGATGACCAGTATGAGCGACAAACTGAAGGCGCTTTCAGGTGTGATCGAGGCCCTGCTGCTGTTCTCGCTGGTCATTGGCGGCCTCTACCTGGGTTGGTTCACCCCGACCGAAGCTGGCGCCGCAGGTGCCTTTGGCGCACTGGTGATCGGCCTCGCGCGCCGCAGCCTGTCGTTCAAGGGCATCGTCCTGTCGATCGTCGAGAGTGTGCGCATCTCGGCGATGGTGGTCCTGCTGATCACCGGCGCGGTGCTGTTCGGCCGCTTTCTGACTGTGTCGCGCCTGCCGTTCGAACTCGCCGACTGGGCGGCAGCATTGCCGGTGCCGCCGGCCATGATCCTGCTGGTCGTACTGGTAATCTATCTGATTGGCGGCGCACTGATGGATGCGCTGGGTTTTCTGGTCGTGACGATCCCGATCTTTTTCCCGCTTGCCGCAGCGCTCGGTTACGACCCGATCTGGTACACGATCGTATTGACCATCGTGACGACAATGGGCGCCATTACACCGCCGGTTGGTGTCAACGTCTTCATCGTCAACGGGCTGGCGCCGGACATCTCGATCCAGACCATCTTCCGCGGCGTGACATACTTCCTGCTCTCTTATGCCGTGTGCCTGATCCTGATGTGGATCTTTCCGGGGACGGTGCTGGCGCTACCGAAGGCCCTGCTCGGTTAACACACCAGCCCGACCGCAGCTCAAACCCAGATCTGCAGCACGTAATCAAACGGTGCCTGGCCGTTGAACAGGTCGACGCGTTGCAGCCGGATGCGCAGCGCGCCATCGCTACCGCGAACCAGCGTATGCCGATAGCTGCCGCCGAAATGGCGCACATCGTCGCGCCGCAGCTCCATCATGTGAAAACGTGACCGCACCTGCAGCGTATCGCCCGCGACCGACTCGACCGCGACATGGCTGACCAGGTGATTGGTTTCCCACATCGGCGCCTGCGACCAGGCGTTGGGATGCGAGATCCGGCCCTTGCGGATTTCCATCATCAACTTGTCTTCGGCAAAAATCGACGGCGAACCTTCCCATTCGGTCTGCTCGGGCGCCACCGGCATCCAGTAGACGCCTTGTTGATCGAACAGGTCGATCCAGCTCTGCCATTGTTTGGCGTCGAGCAGTTCGGCCTGCAGATAGACAAACTGTTCGACCTCACGCTGCAGTTCGGCGCCGACGCCGGCTGCCGAGAGCAGCCCGACGCGCGGTGCGGCAGCAGTTGGCGCTGCATTGCTCAGCGTGGCTCGTGGCGAGTGGTCGGGCGCGATCACCTGGGCCCCGGTGCGGTCGTCGCCGGGAGTCGCTTCGATCACCACCTGCTGCGCCAGCAGGTGTTCGAAATCCGGACCGGCGCTCGGAATGGCGGCGTCCTTTGGCTTGTTGCTGCTCATCAGCGCGCTCCTGCCCGGTCGGCCTGCATGTAGTTCGCCCAGGCGCGAAACTGGCTGCGCATCACCGCTTCGGACGTACCGTGATTCGAATAGGTGACACCGTTCTCTTCGCGATCGTCACCAAAGTTGCGGTGAAAACTGACCCAGTCGCCACCGTTGGAGGTCAGGCCCAATTGCCCCTTCGACCAATTTTCCAGATCATCGGCATTGATCATCGTTGCCGGTGAATTGACCAGGTTGTAGTACCAGAGGCTGCGCCGATAAATCGCCTCCGGTGCGCCTTTGAGGCGGAAATGCCAGATCTCCGACAGGGTCTTGTCGGCTGAGATCGGGCGCAGGCAGCGCAATTGCTGCAAGGGAGACTGCACCGACAAATAGGGATAGATCAACACATGGTGAATGCTGCGCGACAGATACTCTTCGGCACGCTGCTCGCCATACGCGTGCTTCAGCATCGCCTCGTGTTCAAGCGTGTCGGGGTCCTGCGGACGCAGTCCCATGTAGGCCTTCAGGATGCCGTGGCCCTGCGGGAAATTGATGGTCTGCACCGAATCCCATTGCTCGAAGCTCGATGCAAAGGTCGACAGATAGTGGTAATAAAGTGGCGCATAGCCCTGTTCGGCTTTCAGGCGCTTTTCAACCCGGCCGGCCGCGATGCCAGTCGACTGGTGGGTGACTGAAGGATGCAGCGCATCGAGCTGGTTCTCCATGAAGAATTTCCAGTTCGAGTGCTGCATGACCCGATGGCAGATCGGCACCACCTCGACCTCTCCGACCGGTGAGCGGTCGCACATGTCGTCGAAGGCGATTCGCGCATCGCCGAGAAATTCGCGCAGCGACGGTCCGTCGACGGCCAGACTGGCAAAAACAAAGCCGCGATAACTGTCGACCCGCGGCGCCGCCTTCATCGCGCAGTCGGGGTTGTCGCGGTTCATCCTGGTGCCTTCATAACCCTTGGCCAGCGGAATCGCCCTGACTTTGCCGTCGAGATGAAAACTCCAGGCATGGTACGAACAGACGAAGGCGCTGCCGGTATTGCCTTTGAGATTGCCAACCAGTTGCACGCCGCGGTGCGGGCATCGGTTGTACAAGACGTTGACGTTGCCATCGGCACCGCGAACCATGATCATCGGTTGGCGGCCGATCGTCACTGCGTAATAGTCGCCAGGGTTGGGCACCTGCGATTCGTGTCCGCAGTAAACCCAGATGCGCTCGAAGATGTTCTCGATCTCGGCATCGAAAATCTGCTGATCGGTATAGAGCGATTTGTGGACGCGGTCGGGTTCAACCAGAGCAGTTAGATTCATTCCTAAGGCCTTTCACTTCACGCAAGGAAAACCATACGAGACGCGCGGCCCGAGTCCGACCGCGGGCTCGTCTCGATATGTGAACGATGATATGCGAACAGGCCCTGCATGGGCCTTCGCAGAGCCCATGGTTTCCCCGCTTGAAGACCGTGAGTTCGATCGACCGACAATCCGCTGCGCGAGGCACTTGCTCCGCGATGCCTACAGCGCCTTGATCGCCAGCAATGCGGCCCTGACTTCCTCGATTCCTTCCGGAGTCAGCGGCGCTTGCGGCGCCAACGGATCGCCAACCGCATAGCCTTGCAACTGCAGGCCGCCCTTGATGCAGGCAGCCAGGTTGTATTTGGCGAATGCCTGATTCAAGCGCCATAACGGACGCTGAAGCTGCATCGCCTCGGCCCAGGCGCCGCGTTGGCAGAGGTCGAAGAGTTCGACGCTTTGTTGCGGCGCCACGCAGGCTGGACCGGCCATCCAGCCGACACCACCGATCGTCATCACGCAAACCGGTATATGCGCCGATGCCGCGAAAACTTCCATTCGCCCTTCGACACGATTGATGATCGACAGCAGACGGCCGGTATTCGACGAAGCATCCTTGATGTAGCCGATATTCGGCACGTGGCTCAGGCGCTCGACGACCGGCAGACTCAAGTCGGAGCGCTGGAAGGCCGGGTTCGTATACAGAACGACCGGTAGCGAAACCGCATCGGCGATCGCCTTGAAATAAGCGAAGACGCCGTCATCGGCAATCGGAAAATAGGCCTCCAGAATCGCCAGAATGCCGTTGCAGCCCAACTGCTCGTACTCACGCGCCTGCGCGACGGCATCATCGGTCGTGGTCGATGCAACCCCGGCAACCACCGGCACTCTGCCGTGCACCGCTTCGACGACGACCTCGACAATGCGACGGCGCTGCGGCTTCGAAAGATAGGCAAATTCGCCGGTCGATCCGAGCGGCGTCAATCCATGCACACCGGCCTTGATCAGGTCGTCGCAGAGCCGCGCGAGGACGGCTTCATCGATCTGCCCGTTTGGCAGGATCGGCGATACGAGGTAGGGGAACACCCCTAGCAAGCGGGTCGAGATCATCGTGTTTCCTCTGGTCGTTTGGCAATTATCGAACCGTGCGTGTCGTCAGGGCTCGAGAAACGCCTGCACCGCGGCCAGCGATGCCGCGGCTGCTTCCTCCTCTGGCAAGTGGCCAGCCGCGGGCAGCCTGACCAGCCGCGCCGTCGGGATGGCCTGCAGGTAGTCGGCCGAGTTGGCGATCGGGATCATCGCGTCGCCTTCGCCCCAGACCAGCAGGGTCGGTGCGCGGATCATCGCGAGCAGCGGACGCGGGTCGACCAGCACGGTCTGACGCATGCGGTCCAGCATCGCCTGGCGCGCTCCGGGGCGCGGACCAGGTCGCTGTAGCGGTCGAGCACCTCGTCGCTCACGCGCGCGGGGTCGGCGTACGCTGGCGCCAGGTTCATGCGCAGCAGCACCTTGGGCAAGACGTAACGCATCAGACCCAGCACGGCCGGCACCTCCGGGGCTTTGCCATATTCGAACCCCGGGCTCGCAAAGCCGTCGGGTGATACCAGCACCAGCTTGTCGACGCGATCGGGGTGCTTGGCTGCCAAGGTCCAGGCGATTCGGCCGCCGATGGAATGGCCGACGATGCTGGCACGCGCCAATCCGAGCTGGTCCATCAAGGTCAGCACCAGGGTGATGCTGCGGGCGTCGGTGTAGTCGCCAGTCGGGTCTGGCGGACTCAGACCGCTGCCGGGCAGGTCGAAGCGCACCACGCGGTGCTTGCCGGCGAGGCCTTGGGGCCAGGCGTCCCAGGTCTGCAGGCTGCCGCCGAAGCCGTGGATCAGCACGATGGCCGGCGCATCCCGCGGCCCGCTGTCGCGCACGTGCAATTGCATCTGCATTTGCAAGCCGGCCAGAGACACCATGTCAGCGGGCGCGCCAAGGTATCTGGATTCGAGCAAACTGCGGCTCTGGTCGGGCGTCCAGGCCCAGAATGCAAGCAGTGTGAAGAGCACGAGCGAGGCTGCCATGAGGGTTGATTTCACGAAGTCCTTTTTGGTCGAGCCGCAGGTCTCGTCGACGCGGCGTCTACGTCCATGGGCCGTTGCTGCCCCGCTGCACCGGCTCGGTCCAGCCGGCACGTTGTCGCCACGGCTGCTGCGCGCATTGTTGCTGCTCGGCTGCACTGCTGCGGTGGCCGCCGCAGCCATTGTCGGCGAGCCGTTCCTCCTCATGCAGGCCGACCCGGAACTGGCCAGGCTGCTGCGCGGCATGGCGATCCTTCCCTCAACTGCGGATCGCCAATGAATCACGACAAGTCTTCCGACTGGCTGGCACGAGCGCGCAGCCACTGGCGCTGGCGCGGCAACGACCGTCCCGCATTCGCCAAGCCGCCGGGCCTGGGACAGGAGTCGGTCTGGGACTACCCGCGGCCGCCGCAGCTCGTGCCTGACACGCGTGAAGTCGTCGTCGTCTGGGATGAGATCGAGGTCGCGCGCACGCGACGAGCCATCCGGCTACTGGAAACCTCGCACGCACCCAGCTTCTACCTGCCGTGGGATGACGTTCAACGCGACATGTTCGTGCCAGCGAACGGCAGTTCGTTCTGCGAATGGAAAGGCCCGGCACGCTACTGGTCGCTGGTGAAGGACGATCGTCGGCTCGACAACATCGCCTGGAGCTACCCGCACCCCTTGGCCGGTGCCGAGCCGATCGCGGACTGCGTGGCGCTCTACGCCGCCGGCCTGCAGTGCACGGTGGGCGGCGCACCAGTCAAGCCGCAACCCGGCGGCTTTTACGGCGGCTGGGTGACGCCGGAACTGGCCGGGCCCATCAAGGGCAGCGCCGGGTCTGCGGGGTGGTGAGGTGAATCGGCGTCAGGCGTCATCGTGGCCAGTACCAGCAGCTCTGATGTCGTCGATGACTGGCACCACGGACATCAAGACCAGCAGCGCTGCGAGCGGTATGGTTGCTGCATAGCCGAAGTGTTTAAAACCCAGCGCTCCCGTGATGCCGCCAACGGTGAAGAATAAACACAACTGAAAGAGGATGCTCAATCGAGCCCGGTCGGCGACGACCCGTTCATTCTGAGGGTGGGCGCTTCGATTCCAGTAGAGCAGGCGACCAAGCTCAATACCCATGTCAGTGATCACGCCCGTGAGATGGGTTGTCCGTACGACGGCGCCCGATATTTTGGTGATGACTGCATTCTGCAGGCCCATCATGAAGCAGAGCAAGATCACAGTTACAGGCACAAACAGTCCCTGAATTTGCGCAAGTCTTGCGCCAAGAAAGCCAAAGAACAGCAGGAGTATGGCCTCGAGAAGCAAAGGCAATGCGTACCTGCTGCGAAGGCCGCGACGCTTCGCGTAGTTGATCATGATGGCGGAAGTCATGGCGCCAATCAGGAATGACGCGACCGCTCCAAATGCCGCCAATGCCAAGACAGTTTCACCCAGCGCGATGTTGTCAGCCATGGAGGAAACCAGGCCGGTCACGTGAGAGGTGTATATCCTGACGGCGAGGTACGCTCCAGCGTTCGTGGCACCTGCGACAAAGGCAAGACCCAGCCCCAGATGGCGATCACTTCTCGCTGAGCGGTCATCAGTGGTAAGGCTTCGGGCGTATTCAATCGGCATCGGGGAATCAGGATATCGGAGCGCCGTGCCGAACAGCTTCGAACAGGGTTAGACAGCACTCTTGGGCAAACCGCGGAAAACGACTTCGAAGCGCTCGCAAACCACGGGCATGTTGCTCTCTGGTATTCGACCAATGCGCCCGCACTCTCTCCCAAAGTAGGCCCAGTGAGCCTTTTGCCAGAATGAAAGCGAACCATCACCTTCTCCTTCGGTTGCAGCAAACTCTTCGGAGACCGCTTCAAAAGCCGCAATATCAACTTGCCGCGTTTCAATGACACAAAGTGGCGTCTTGTCCCAGTTGGTGACAACACTCAGATCACCGACCTTGGGTAACGGCATTGACGCGCTCTCAAACGACCAAAGGAGGCCAGCGGAAGCTCGCTTTCTACCAGCCAATACGAGCTGTGCAAGTTCATTTGCACTTCGCTCGTTGTCGTCAAAGTAAAACGCCTCAAAGAAGTGCGGGCTCGGGTCTTCTGCCCGCGTGTGCGAAAACGCTTGCCAGAAGAGTGCTATGTGACTTGGAATGCCCATTTTTGCTGCCGAGACGCCGAGACGGACCATGGAAACGCTGGCTCCGCAAGCATCCTGGATGTCGAGCTGGATGTCCACAAGGAAAGCAGCGATA
>JBBRID010000091.1:0-10687 GCA_038221635.1 Burkholderiales bacterium | reverse complement strand
CGGCGTCATCGTCATGGCCGCGACCAACCGGCCCGACATTCTCGACCCGGCGCTGCTGCGTCCGGGCCGCTTCGACCGTCAGGTCTATGTGACGTTGCCTGATGTGCGGGGCCGCGAGCAGATTCTGCTGGTCCACATGCGCAAGGTGCCGGTCGGGCAAGACATCCGTGCCGACATCCTGGCACGTGGTACACCGGGCTTCTCTGGCGCTGATCTCGCCAACCTGATCAACGAGGCGGCGCTGTTTGCCGCGCGTCGGAATGGCCGCGTCGTCGAGATGATCGACTTCGAGCGCGCCAAGGACAAGATCATGATGGGTCCGGAGCGCAAGTCGATGATCATGCCCGAGGACGAGCGGCGCAATACCGCTTATCACGAGGCAGGACATGCGCTGGTCGCCCGGCTGATGCCGAAAACCGATCCGGTACACAAGGTGACGGTGATTCCGCGCGGACGTGCGCTCGGCGTGACGATGCAGTTGCCCGAGGGCGATCGTTACAGCATGGACAAGGAACGCATGTTGTCGACGATCTCGGTGCTGTTCGGTGGCCGAATTGCTGAAGAAGTGTTCATGAACCAGATGACCACCGGCGCCAGCAACGACTTCGAACGTGCGACCTCGATTGCGCGTGACATGGTCACCCGTTATGGCATGACCGATGAGTTGGGACCGATGGTCTACGCGGAGAACGAGGGTGAGATTTTCCTTGGCCGCTCGGTCACCAAGACGACCACGATGTCCGAAGAGACGATGCGCAAGGTCGACGGCGTGATTCGCCGCATCATCGACGAGCAATACGGCATTGCGCGCAAGTTGATCGAGGACAACAAGGACAAGATGCATTCGATGGCGCGGGCGCTGCTCGAATGGGAAACCATCGACGCCGACCAGATCGACGACATCATGAACGGCAAGCCGCCGCGCCCGCCAAAAGACCTGACGCCCACCAATGGAGACCGGCCCCCGAGCGGCCCGGCCACCACGGTAGGTACCGACAGCGCGCCTGCTGCGGCCTGACCTGCGTCCATCGAGATCATGAACGGGGCTTCGGCCCCGTTTCGCATGCCCGCCACGAAGCCCATGTTCTGGTCGACTACGCGTCACCGAATCGACCTGTCGCATCCGCGGGTGATGGGCATCGTGAACCTGACCCCGGATTCGTTTTCCGACGGGGGGAAGCTCGCGTCGGCAAATCAAGCCATCATGCACTGTGAGCGCTTGTTGCTCGATGGAGCGAACATGCTCGACATCGGCGGCGAATCGACCCGGCCGGAGGCTCTGCCGGTATCGGCCGACGATGAGTGGCGGCGCATCGAGCCGGTGTTGTCGGCCGCCCTGAGCCTCGGCTGCCCGGTCTCGCTGGACAGCATGAAGACCGAGGTGATGCGGCGCGCGCTCGATCTGGGAGTCGACATCATCAACGACATCAATGCTCTTCGGTCCGAAGGTGCCGCTGAACTGGTTGGCGCCAGTGCAGCGGGCATCTGCCTGATGCACATGAAGGGCGAGCCGCGATCGATGCAGCAACAGGCGCCCGAATACGTCGATGTGGTCGCGGAGGTGCGCGAGTTTCTCGCCGAACGCATCGACCTGCTCCAGACGCTCGGTCTTGACAAGGCGCGTATCGTCATCGATCCCGGCTTCGGCTTCGGCAAGACGGTGTTGCAAAACTTCGAGCTGCTCGAGCGGATGGCAGACTTGCTGCAGCTGGGCTGCCCGGTGCTTGCGGGCTGGTCGCGCAAGTCGTCGCTGGGGGCCGTGACTGGTCGTGCGGTGGATGACCGCGTTGCCGCCAGCCTCGCGGCGGCGCTTGCTGCAGTTCTCAACGGGGCGCGCATCGTTCGGGTGCACGATGTCGCGTCGACCGTCGACGCGTTGAAGGTATGGGCCGCCGCGGGGTTGCCTCGGCAACAGTCCCTCGATAATCTTTCCGCTGACTTTCAGGAATCCTCATGAGCAGGAAGTTTTTTGGTACCGACGGCATTCGCGGCAAGGTGGGCGAAGCGCCGATCACGGCCGATTTCATGCTCAGGCTGGGGCACGCTGTGGGTCGGGTGCTGAAGCGCAGCGCCGCCCGTGCCACGGTGCTGATCGGCAAGGACACCCGGATTTCCGGTTACATGATCGAGTCAGCGCTGGAGGCGGGATTTGCCTCGGCCGGCGTCGACGTGCTGCTGACGGGCCCGCTGCCGACTCCCGGCGTGGCCTACCTCACGCGCGCGCTCAGGCTCGATCTCGGGGTTGTCATCAGCGCCTCGCACAACGGGTTCGCCGATAACGGCATCAAGTTCTTTTCGGCCAGCGGTGAAAAATTGCCCGATGCCTGGGAGATCGATGTCGAGGCGGCGCTCGACGAGCTGCCTCAGTGGGTGGATTCGGTGCAGCTCGGCAAAGCGCGGCGCCTCGATGATGCGCAGGGCCGTTACATCGAGTTCTGCAAAAGCCGGGTTGCCAGCGACCTGTCGCTCAAGGGTCTGAAGATCGTCATCGATGCGGCCCACGGCGCGGCCTATCAAGTGGCGCCCAGCGTGTTTCACGAACTCGGTGCCGAGGTCGTCACCATTGGTGGTGCACCGGATGGATTCAACATCAACGCCGGTGTCGGCGCGACCCAGCCCGATGCCCTGCGCCAGCAGGTGCGCGATGAACATGCCGATTTCGGCATTGCATTGGACGGGGATGCCGACCGGGTGTTGATCGTCGATGCCGGTGGACGCCTGTACAACGGCGACGAGTTGCTCTACGTACTGGTCGGCGATCGTCTGGCCCGTGGGCTGGAAATGACCGGAGCTGTCGGCACGTTGATGACCAACATGGCGGTCGAGGTGGCATTGCGTGACCGCGGCGTCGCCCTGGTGCGTGCCAAGGTCGGTGACCGTTATGTGCTCGAGGAACTGCAGGCCCGCGGCTGGTTCCTGGGCGGCGAGGGCTCTGGCCACTTGCTGTCGCTTGACCAGCACACGACCGGCGACGGCATCGTCAGCGCATTGCTGGTCTTGCAGGCGGTACTGCGCAACGACAGCACCCTGGCGCAACTGCTCGAAGGTGTGGATCTGTATCCGCAGACCTTGATCAACGTGCCGTTGCGGCCGGGTCATGATTGGGCCAATGATTCGCGCCTGGCCACCATCCGCTCGGAAATCGTGCGCGAACTGGGCGATAGCGGGCGGATCCTGATCCGGCCATCGGGCACCGAACCCTTGCTGCGTGTCATGGTCGAGGCGCGGGATGAAGCCGTCGCCCGCAAAAGCGCCGAGCGAATGGCCGCTGGCGTACAGGCAGATTGAGCCGGCGCGGTGGATTTTGGGAGTGGAAGTCCGGTGCGCCCGCAAGTCCGTTGCATGATGGTTTTGTGACGCTTGCGTGACAGCGGAGCCGATCTGGCCGCCGTTTTGTCATGTTGCTGTCACAGACCTTGCCTACAGTGCAGCCCATGAAATCCACTCATCGGGCCAACCCGGAAAGGTTCAACACCATGCAATTCGCGACCATCCGCATCGCAGCCTCCGCTGTCGTTCTCGCCAGTTCCACCGGTCTCGCATTCGCCCAGAGCGTGACCGGCGCCGGCGCATCGTTTCCAGCGCCGCTGTATGCCAAATGGGCGGACGCCTATTACAAGGCCACCGGCGCTAAGATCAACTACCAGTCGGTCGGCTCGGGCGCCGGCATGAAGCAGATCCGCGGCAAGACGGTCGATTTCGGCGCCTCTGACGCACCGTTGAAAGACGACGAACTGGCTGCCGACGGCCTGCTGCAATTCCCGACCGTCATCGGCGGCGTCATTCCGGTCGTCAACATCAAGGGTGTCGCGCCGGGCCAGATGAAGCTCAATGGCCAAGTTCTCGGCGACATCTACCTTGGCAAGATCACCAAGTGGAACGATCCCGCCCTTACCAAGCTCAATCCCGGTGTGGCCCTCCCCGAGGCTGAAATCGCCGTGGTTCGCCGCGCCGATGGTTCGGGTACCAGCTTCATCTTCACCAATTACCTGTCGAAGGTGAATGCCGACTGGAAGAGTTCGGTTGGCGAAGGTACCGCGGTCAAGTGGCCGACCGGCACCGGCGGCAAGGGCAATGAGGGCGTGGCGACATTCGTGACCCGTCTGCCGAATTCGATCGGTTATGTCGAGTACGCCTACGTCAAGCAGAACAAGATGACGTATACGATGCTGCAGAACAAGGCCGGCAATTTTGTCGGGCCAGACGACTCGAACTTCAAGGCTGCTGCAGCTGGCGCCGACTGGAACAAGTCGTTCTACCAGATCCTGACCGATCAGCCTGGCAAGGATGCCTGGCCGATCACGGGTGCGACCTTCATCATGATGCACAAGGCGCAGGACAAGCCCGAACAGGCAACCCAATCGCTGAAGTTCTTCGACTGGGCCTACGCCAACGGCGACGCGATGTCAACTGAACTCGACTACGTGCCGCTGCCCGACGCCGTCAAGGCACTGGTGCGCAAGCAGTGGGAGCAGATCAAGGACAGCGGCGGCAAGAACGTCGCGCTCAAATAAGAACATCGATCGAGGCGCTGCGGCGCCTCTTTTTCTGCCGGGCCGCCTTGAAGGGCGGCTCTGCAATGTCTGAACGGAGGATTCGTGGCCGCTACACTCCCCGCTGGACCCTATGACGACAAGGCGATCGTGCGCACTCCGAATCAGGGCGACCCGCCCAACGCGCGCCGGGCGAAACCGTTCGGCGACCTTGCTTTTTCAGTGCTGTCGCATGGCGCGGCGATCCTGACGCTGACCTTGCTGGCCGGCATCATGATTTCGCTGGTGATCGGCGCATGGCCGGCCATCGCCGAATTCGGGATCAGCTTTCTCTGGACCAGCAACTGGGATCCGGTGCAGGACCAGTACGGTGGCCTGGCGATGATCTACGGCACGGTAATGACTTCGCTGATTGCGCTTGTCATTGCGGTGCCGGTCAGCTTCGGCATTGCGCTGTTCCTCACCGAGTTGTCGCCGGGTTGGCTGCGCCGCCCGCTGGGCATCGCGATCGAGTTGCTCGCCGCTGTGCCGTCGATCGTCTACGGCATGTGGGGCTTGCTGGTCTTCAGCCCGGTTTTGTCGACCTATGTCCAGCAGCCCCTGCAGCGCCTGCTGGTCGATGTGCCGGTGCTGCGCGAGCTCGTTTCCGGCGCACCGGTGGGTATCGGCCTGCTCTCGGCCGGCATCATTCTGGCGATCATGATCATTCCGTTCATCGCGGCGGTGATGCGCGATGTGTTCGAGGTGATTCCGCCCTTGTTGAAAGAGTCTGCCTATGGTCTCGGCTCGACAACCTGGGAGGTCGTCGTCAAGGTGGTGTTGCCGTATACCAAGACCGGCGTGATCGGCGGCATCATGCTCGGCCTCGGCCGCGCGCTCGGCGAAACGATGGCGGTCACCTTCGTGATCGGCAATTTCAACCAGCTCGACAGTCCGTCGCTGTTCGCCGCTGCCAACAGCATCACCTCCGCGCTTGCGAATGAATTCGCCGAGGCGAGCGAGGGCCTGCACCAGGCATCACTGATCTACCTGGGCCTGGTGCTGTTCTTCATCACCTTCGTGGTGTTGTCGCTGTCGAAAATTCTGTTGTCGCAGCTGAAAAAGAACGAAGGAGCGCGCACATGAGCGATTCCGCAGCCCTTTCGAGCATCTTCACACTGACCGGCAGCCGGCTGGCAAAGCATCGCAGCCGCAAGCTTGTCAATGCAGTCGCGCTGACGCTGTCGCTGGCTGCGATGGCATTCGGCTTGTTCTGGCTCGGCTGGATCCTGATCGAGACCTTCAGGCTCGGCTTCGAAGGCCTGACATGGGCGACCTTCACTCAGGACACACCGCCACCGCTGGCCGAGATCGGTGGGCTGGCCAACGCGATCGTCGGCTCGCTCATCATGGTGGCGCTGGCGACCTGCGTCGGCACGCCGATCGGCATTCTGGCTGGAATCTACCTGGCCGAATATGGACAAGGCACCAAGCTGGGCGCGGCAACCCGCTTCATCAACGACATCCTGCTGTCGGCACCTTCGATCGTGATCGGCCTGTTCATCTATACGGTCGTCGTCGCGCAGCTGAAGAGTTATTCGGGTTTCGCTGGCGTGCTCGCGTTGGCATTGATCGTGATTCCGGTGGTCATTCGCACCACCGAGAACATGTTGTCGCTGATACCGAATGCCTTGCGCGAAGCGGCCTACGCGCTGGGCACGCCGAAGTGGAAGGTGATAGCAGGAATCACGTTGAAAGCGGCCCGAACCGGCGTGTTGACCGGTATCTTGCTGGCCTTCGCGCGGATTTCCGGAGAGACCGCGCCACTGCTGTTCACTGCCTTGTCGAACCAGTTCTGGACCACCGATATCACCGAACCGATGGCCAGCCTGCCGGTGACGATCTTCAAGTTCGCGATGAGCCCCTACGAGAACTGGCAGAAGCTGGCCTGGGCCGGCGTGCTGCTGATCACGCTGGGTGTGCTGGCACTCAACATCCTCGCGCGCACTTTCCTGCGCAACAAACACTGAACGCCAGAAGGGCGGAAGGGCGGAACAAGCCATGGACAAGAAAGTCGACATGCCGATAACCGAGAAATCCAAGATCTCGGTGCGCAACCTTAACTTCTATTACGGCAAGTTCCACGCGCTGAAGAACATCAACCTCGACATTCCCGAGAAGAAGGTCACCGCTTTCATCGGACCCTCGGGCTGCGGCAAGTCGACCCTGCTGCGCACCTTCAACCGCATGTACGAACTCTATCCCGAACAGCGCGCCGAAGGCGAGATCGTGCTCGACGGCGAGAACATCCTGCAATCGAAGCACGACGTGACGCTGATTCGCGCCAAGGTCGGCATGGTGTTCCAGAAGCCGACACCGTTTCCGATGTCCATCTATGACAACATCACGTTCGGCGTCAAGCTGTTCGAGAATCTGCCCCGCGTCGAGATGGATGAGCGGGTCGAATGGGCGCTGAAGAAGGCCGCACTCTGGAACGAGGTCAAGGACAAGCTGAACCAGAGTGGTTCCAGCTTGTCGGGAGGCCAGCAGCAGCGGCTATGCATTGCGCGAGGCATCGCGATCAAGCCCGAGATCCTTCTGCTCGACGAGCCCTGCTCGGCGCTCGACCCGATCTCGACCGGCAAGATCGAAGAGTTGATCCACGAATTGAAGACCGACTACACGGTCGTCATCGTCACCCACAACATGCAGCAGGCGGCGCGCAGCTCGGACTACACCGCCTACATGTATCTTGGTGACCTGATCGAGTTCGGCCCGACTTCGGATCTGTTCCTGAAGCCGAAGAAGAAGGATACGGAAGACTACATCACCGGGCGCTTTGGTTGATACCTGCGCCACCCTGCGCCACCCAACGGAGCCCCAATGACCGACAAACACCTTTCCACCCAGTTCGATGCCGAACTCAGCGGAATCTCGACCCGCGTCCTCGAGATGGGCGGGCTGGTCGAATCGCAGCTGGCCCAGGCGGTTTATTCGCTGACCCACTTCAGCTCCGAAATCGCGGCGCAGGTGCTGGTGCGCGAAGAAGACGTCAATGCGATGGAGATCGAGATCGATCGCGATCTGTCTGGCATCATCGCGCGCCGCCAGCCGACCGCGCGTGACCTGCGGTTGCTGATCGCGATCAGCAAAACGATCGCCAACCTGGAGCGCGTTGGCGACGAGGCAGCACGCATCGCTCGCACCGTGCAGCGCCTGATCGATACCGGTGTTTCCAGCCGCATGAGGCTGCCGGTCAATGACCTGGCGTACGAATCGGAACTCGCCGTCGCCCAACTGCGCAAGGCGCTGGACGCGTTCGCCAGGCTCGATGTCGAGCGGGCGGTAGAGGTGCTGAAACAGGATGACCAGATCGACCAGGAATTCGAAGGCCTGGTGCGCAAACTGATCACCTTCATGATGGAGGATCCACGCACCATCTCGTCCAGCATCGACCTGATCTTTGTTGCCAAGGCCATTGAACGGGTCGGCGACCATGCGAAGAACCTTGCCGAGGCGATCATCTACATCGTCAAGGGAACCGATGTTCGCCACAACTCGGTCAGCGATGTGGAAAGCATGGTGCGCTGATGATCAACTGCGGCATGCCAACGGAGGAGCAGCGATGAGCCGGATCCTGATCGTCGAGGACGAACCCTCGATCGCGGAGTTGATCGCGATCAATCTGCGCCATGCCGGCTTCGAGGTCGTGCAGGCGGCCACGGCCGAGCAGGCGCAAGCCGAGATCGACCGGATCCTGCCGGATCTGGCCATCCTCGACTGGATGTTGCCCGGTCAGAGCGGTCTCGCGCTGGCCAAGGCGTGGCGCTCGCAAGCGCGCAGCCGGGAACTGCCGCTGATCATGTTGACGGCGCGCAGCGAAGAGGGCGACAAGATATCGGGCCTGGACGCCGGCGCCGACGACTATCTGACCAAGCCCTTCTCACCGAAGGAGTTGCTGGCGCGCATTCGCGCGGTGCTGCGGCGCAAGGCGCCCGAGGCGCTTGATGCCGCGGTCGAGATTGCCGGTTTGCGCATCGACCCGTCGACGCGAAGGGTGAGCCGGGACGGGGTCGAAATCAAGCTCGGACCGACCGAGTTCCGACTGCTGCACTTTTTGGTGGCGCATCCCGAGCGGGTCCACAGCCGAGCCCAGTTGCTCGACCGCGTCTGGGGCGACCATGTCTTCATCGAGGAGCGCACCGTCGACGTTCATGTGAAACGCCTGCGCGAGGCACTTGCTCCGGTCAACGCGGCACGCATGATCGAAACTGTCCGTGGCGCGGGCTATCGCATGACCCAGCAATTGCAGGCGCTGGCCTAGCACGTCCGGGTGGTGCTGAAAGGAGGGTGCTGTTGACCGGGAGCCTGCGATCATGGGTTGGCTGATCTCTCGGGTCGTGACCAGCGCACTGCTGGTCTTTCTGCTCGCCGAGGTCGGGATGATGCTCGGCTACACCTGGGGCGTTCCTTCATTCGGGGCAGCCCTCGGGGGGGCGGCCGGTGCTGCACTGATCGTGGCGATCGAGTCGATGCGGGCGCGACGACTGTTGGTCTGGCTGCGTGGCGATCGCAGCGACGCGGCGCCGCGCGACCCGGGTATCTGGGGCGAACTCGGCTACCTGATAGAGCGCACCTTTCGCAAGCTCGACAAGCGTGCCGCAGTTGAGACATCCCGGCTCGACCAATTTTTGTCGGCCATCGAGGTGTCGCCGAATGGCGTGATGGTGCTGACCCAGGGCGACAACATCGAATGGTGCAATTCATCGGCTGCCCATCACTTCGGACTCGATCCGTTGCGCGACCGCCAACAACGCGTGACCAACCTGGTTCGCGCACCGGCGTTTGTCTCGTACCTGCAGTCGGACGACCATTCGGCGCCGATCACCTTTCAAGACCCGCGCCTGCGCGGCACCTTGCTGGTGAACATCCGCGAGTTCGGTGACGGGATGAAGCTGGTGCTGTCGCAAGACGTGACCGAACGAGAACGCAATGAAGCGATGCGCCGCGATTTCGTCGCCAATGTCTCGCACGAGATCCGCACGCCGTTGACTGTGCTGGCCGGCTTCGTCGAGACGATGAATACCTTGCCACTCAGCGAGGTCGAGCGCCGTCGCGTGGTTGAACTGATGGCTCAGCAGACCCAACGCATGCAGAGCCTGGTGGCCGATCTGCTGATTCTTGCCCAGCTCGAGGGCAGTCCACGCCCGGCCGTCGATCGCTGGGTGTCGGTCAAGCGCTTGCTCGATCAGGCTCATGCCGATGCGGTGGCCTTGAGTGCCGGGCGTCACAGGATCGATGTCAGGATGTCCGAAGCCGCGCAGTTGGCGGGCACCGAGACTGAACTGGCCAGCGCGGTCTCGAATCTTGTGACCAACGCGGTGCGGTACACGCCCGCCGGTGGCTCGGTCGACATCGGTTGGTTGATCCGCGAGGACGGCGGCGGCGAGATCGATGTCAAGGATTCGGGCATCGGCATCGATAAGGCGCACCTGGCGCGTGTGACCGAGCGCTTCTATCGTGTCGACGGCAGCCGTTCACGAGACACCGGTGGCACGGGTCTTGGTCTGTCGATCGTCAAACATGTGGTGCAGCGCCACGGCGGCGAGCTGGAGATCACCAGCGAGCCAGGCCAGGGCTCCTCGTTCAAGCTGATGTTCCCCGCCGCCCGCGTGCGCCGCGACGAGCCGCCAGGCCCGCAAATGCCGATTCCGGTAATCGCCCCCGGGCGATTACCGGCGGCGTCCACTGCACGCGATCAGGGCCGATCGGCGGCGCGTACGCGAACGTAAATCGCGATCAACTCGGTGCGGTCGCTCGGCCTGCGCACCTTTGACAGCAATGCCCAGCCGGCAGGCCCGGGTTCGGCACCGCTTCGCCGTTCCTGGCGCAGCAGGTAGTTGCAAGTGGTCTTGTCCAGCGAACTGGCCGCGTCGACGCGGTAACCACCCAACTGTTCGATCGCTGCGATTCTGGCCAACGGCGCCTGAGGCATTGCGACACACGATTGCGGCGGAATGTGGCGGGCGACACCCTGGACCAGTGGCCGCTCGCTGCGTGCATAGTCGAGCATCGGCAGCCACAGGCTCATCAACAGCAGCCAGCACAAGGCCACTCCGCTGGCGGGCAGCACCATGCTTTTCCACAGGGGGTGGCGGTTGCGCCCGGTGCGCCAGAACACCAGCGCAACCCAGGCCGCACTGCCGGCGACTGCC
>JBBRID010000090.1:0-10747 GCA_038221635.1 Burkholderiales bacterium | reverse complement strand
GCCGGCCCGCGTCCCCTCGGGGGACCGACCGGCGTATTCGCCGGGCGAGGGGCAGTCAAGGGCCGCGCGCCGGGCCGCTCCCAAGCCGGCCCGCGTCCCCTCGGGGGACCGACCGGCGTATTCGACGGGCGAGGGGCAGTCATGACCACCCGCCTCAACGTCATTCTGCTGCTGGTGCTGCTGGCCAGTTCACTCTATCTGGTGCGGGTCAGCTACGACGCTCGGCGGCTCTTCACCGAACTCGACCGCTCGCAGTCCGAGTCGCGCCAGCTCGATATCGACCGTGAGCGCTTGCTGGCTGAGTTGCAGGCGCAGGCGACACCGCTGCGAATCGAGAAGACGGCACGCGAGAAGCTGGCGATGCAATTGGCTACGCCGGCTGTCACCCAATATGTCGACGAGCCGCTGGCCGGTGCGCCGATCATCCAGTTCGCTGCCATCAGCGCGAGTGCGCCAGCCGACCGGACCAAGGAGCGTCGATGAAGCGGAACAAGCGCTCATCGGTGCCGGGTGCCGTTGGCAACTTGCGCAGCCTCAATTATTCGACCAGCCCATTGCTGGCTTCGCGCACGCCGGCATGGCGGTCGAAACTGCTGGTGGCAATGGTCTGCGCCGGTTTCTGCGTACTGATCGGCCGCGCTGCCTACGTGCAGGTGATCGGCAGTGAGTTCTTCCAGAAACAGGGTGAGATCCGCTACGCACGCACGCTCGAGCTGACCGCAAGCCGCGGTCGCATCACCGATCGCAACGGTGTGATCCTCGCCGTCAGTGTTCCGACGCCCTCGTTGTGGGCGATTCCCAAGGATCTTGAATCGACGCCGGCGCAACGCGCCGAACTGGCGCGGCTGCTCGGTGTCAGCGCCAAGGATCTGGCAGCCAAGCTCGACGACCGGCTGACCTTTGTCTGGCTGCGCCGGCAGGTCGACGAACGGCTTGCCAAGCAGGTGCTGGCGCTGGGAATCAAGGGCATCTACGAAGTCCGCGAGTACAAACGCCGCTACCCAGAGGGCGAGGCCACTGCACACATCGTCGGCTTCACCAACGTCGAAGACAAGGGCCAGGAAGGTATCGAGCTGGCATTTCAGAAGGATCTGGCCGGCCACGATGGCAGCCGCCGCGTCATCAAGGACCGGCTCGGACGCGTCGTCGAGGAGATCGGCGACAGCGTGGCGGCGTTGAATGGCCGCGACATCACGCTGTCTATCGATTCGAAGATCCAGTTCTTCGCCTACCAGCGTGTCCGCGACGCCGTGGCCGAACACAAGGCGAAAGCCGGCAGCGTGGTCGTGCTCGATGCCAAGACCGGCGAGGTGCTGGCGCTCGCCAACTATCCGAGCTTTGTGCCTGGCGACCGAAAGAAGCTGACCGGAGAGCAATTGCGCAACCGCGCACTCACCGATACCTTCGAGCCCGGATCGACGATGAAGCCGTTCATCATTGGCTGGGCGATGGAATCGGGCCGGGTCAAGCCATCGACGGTGATCCAGACCGCTCCCGGGCGCCTGACCATCGGTGGCGCAACCATCAGCGATTCGCATCCGCATGGCGCGTTGACCGTCACCCAGGTAATCCAGAAATCGAGCAACGTCGGCACCGTCAAGATGGCGATGCAGATGCAGCCGCGTGAGATGCACGAGCTGTTTTCCAACCTCGGCTTCGGCCAGAAGCCGCAACTCGCGTTCCCAGGTGCGGTGACCGGCCGCTTGCGCCCGTACAAGAGCTGGCGGCCTATCGAACAGGCCACGATGAGTTATGGCTACGGTCTGTCGGCCAGCCTGTTCCAGCTTGCGCAGGCGTATACGGTTTTTGCGCACGATGGCGAACTGATGCCGATGACGCTTTTGAAGCGACAGGATGCCGAAGTGACGACGCCGATCAGTGGCGTGCGCGTCTTGTCGGCAAACACCGCCAGCGAGGTGCGCAAGATGCTGCAGATGGCCGCCGGCCAAGGCGGCACGGCCCCGTTGGCGCAGGCGCTCGGCTACTCGGTCGGCGGCAAGACCGGCACCGCACACAAGCAGGAAGGCAAGGGTTATTCGGCGAAGAAATACCGCGCCTGGTTCGTTGGTATGGCGCCGATCAGCGACCCGCGGATCATCGTTGCGGTGATGGTCGACGAGCCGAACAACGGCAAATATTTCGGCGGCCTGGTCGCCGCTCCGGTCTTCAGCGAGGTGGTACAGCAGACGCTGCGTACGCTCGACCTCGCGCCTGATCTGGACGTGCGACCGCAGATCATCACGCGCCAGATGCCGGCAGTCGAGGAGAGTTTCTGATGCCGCTGATGCGCATCGACGGGATCGCGGCAGCGCTGAGCTGGTTGCACGGCCGCGGTGTTCGCGGCCTGTGTGCCGACAGCCGGCACCTGCAACCAGGCGATGCCTTCATCGCCTGGCCGGGCCATGCACATGATGCCCGCACCCATGTCGACGACGCGTTGGCCGCCGGGGCGCCGGCCTGCATCGTCGAAGCCGATGGCGTCGAGCGGTTTGCTTTCGAGGGCAGGGCGCAGATCGCCGCGATGATCGACCTGAAATCGGCCTGTGGCGAGTTGGCGGCCGCTTTTCTGGGCCAGCCGAGTGATGCCTTGCAGGTGCTCGCTGTCACCGGAACCAACGGCAAGACCTCGACCGCGTGGTGGCTCGCGCAGGCGTTGACTTCGCTCGGCCGGCGCTGTGGCGTGATCGGTACCCTGGGAGTCGGCAGCCCGCCCGACCTGGTGCCCACCGGGCTGACCACCCCTGACCCGTTGTCCCTCCAGCAGGCCTTTCGACGCTTCGCAGACGAAGGCTTCGGCGCCTGCGCGATCGAGGCATCGTCGATCGGCATCGAGGAGCAGCGGCTGGCGGGAACCCGCATCGGCATCGCATTGCTGACCAATTTCACGCAGGATCACCTCGATTACCACGCCGACATGGCGAGCTATTGGCAGGCCAAGCGCCGCCTGTTCGACTGGAGCGGGTTGCGCGCCGCGGTGGTCAACCTTGACGACCCTAAGGGCCGGTCACTGGCCGACGATCTGGCCGACCGGCCACTCGATCTGTGGACCTATTCGGTCACCGACCTGTCGGCGCGCTTGTCGGCGCGGCAGGTGGTCTACCTCGCCGGCGGCCTGTCGTTCGAGCTGATCGAAGACGGCGAAGTTGTACCGGTTTATAGCAGCCTGATCGGCGAGTTCAATGTCGCCAACCTGCTGGCGGTGATCGGCGGACTGCGTGCGACTGGCGTGCCGCTGCGCGATGCGGCGCACGCATGCCGGGCTTTGTCGGCCGTCCCGGGTCGCATGCAACGGGTCGACGACGCGAGCACGGATATCGTTGAGGTGGTGGTCGACTATGCGCACACGCCCGACGCAATCGAGAAGGCGCTGGCGGCGCTGCAACCGCTGGCCGACGCGCGCGGCGGCCGCTTGTGGTGCGTATTCGGTTGCGGCGGCAACCGCGATCGTGGCAAGCGTCCCTTGATGGCTGCAGCCGCCGAGCGGCTGGCCGGGCAGATCGTGGTCACCAGCGATAACCCGCGCCTCGAAACACCGGCCCACATCATTGGCGACATCGTCGCCGGATTGCAGGTGCCAGCGCGGGCCATCGTCATCGAAGATCGCCGCGAGGCAATCGCGCATGCCTTGCAGCAGGCGGCGTCGGCGGATGTGGTGCTGATCGCCGGCAAGGGGCACGAGGATTACCAGGAGATCGGCGAGCGCCGGTTTCCGTTCTCGGATGTCGAAGTTGCGCGGCAGCAGCTGGTGCTGCTGCGGCAGCCGACCGATCGAGGGGCTATCCAATGATGACGCTCCTTCTGGCTGGCCAACTGCTGCCGCATGCGACGCTGATCGGCGACCCGTCGCTGCAATTGCGGCGTGTGCACAGCGACACCCGCAGCCTGCTGCCCGGCGACCTTTTTGTTGCCTTGCGCGGCGAACGGTTCGATGCGCACGACTACCTTGATCAGGCGCGGGCCGCCGGCGCCGTAGCGGTGTTGGCCGAGCGAGGCATCGAGGAGTCCGGGTGGGCCGGACTGAAGGTTGCCGACAGCCGCCAAGGCCTCGGTGAACTGGCGGCTGCTTGGCGCCAGCGCCTGTTCCTGCCGCTGATCGCGGTGACCGGTAGCAATGGCAAGACGACGGTGACGCAGATGCTGGCCAGCATTCTGCGCGCCTGGTGCGGCGACGCCTCACTCGCCACCGCAGGCAATTTCAACAACGACATTGGGGTGCCGCTCACGCTGCTGCGCCTGCGCGACCAGCACCGCGTCGCGGTGCTCGAACTCGGCATGAACCATCCGGGTGAAATCGCCCAGCTCGCTGCCATGGCGGCGCCAACGGTTGCGCTGGTCAACAACGCGCAACGTGAGCATCAGGAATTCATGGCCAGCGTCGAAGCGGTGGCGCGCGAGAACGGCAGCGTGATCGAATCGCTGGCCGCCAATGGCGTGGCGGTTTTCCCTGCGCAGGATGTCTATGCGCACATCTGGCGCGGCCTGGCCGCGCAGCGACGCTGTCTCACGTTCGCGCTCGATGGCGAGGCCGATGTCAGTGCCAGCGCGCAGTGGCACGCCGATCATTGGCGGCTGGCCGTGCGGACGCCGGTTGGTTCGGCGACGGTTCGCCTGGCGCTGGCCGGCAAACACAATGTCCACAATGCGCTGGCTGCGATGACTGGTGCGTTGGCCGCGGGCTGCCCGCTCGAAGCGATCGGCAGCGGCCTCGAGACCTTTGTTGCCGTTGCGGGGCGTTCGCAGATGCACGCCGTTTCGATGGATGGGCGACGCGTCGCACTGATCGACGACAGCTACAACGCGAATCCCGATTCGGTGCGTGCCGCGATCGATGTGCTGGCCGGCATGCCGGCGCCGCGCTGGCTGGTGCTCGGTGACATGGGCGAGGTCGGCGACCAGGGGCCGGCGTTCCATGCCGAGGTCGGTGCCCATGCGGGCCGGCAGCAAGTCGATGTCTTGTGGACGGCCGGCTCGGCCAGTGCCGATGCTGCCGCTGCCTTTGCCGGTGCGCGCCACTTTGCATCGACCGACGATCTGCTGGCTGCTCTGGCGCAAGCGCCCGCGGCGGCGTCGATCGTCGTCAAGGGGTCGCGCTTCATGAAGATGGAGCGGGTCGTCGCTGCGTTGCTGGCGTTGGGCGATGCTTCGCCGGCTGAAGACTCAACCGGGGACCGGCATGCTGCTTAGCCTGGCCGAGTGGCTGCAGACCCTGTCGCCGGAGTTCGGTTTTTTCCGTGTCTTTCAGTATCTGACCTTCCGCGCCGTGATGGCCGCGTTGACGGCGATGCTGATCGGCCTGGCCTTCGGCCCCTGGGTGATCCGCAAGCTGCAGCGTCTGAAGATCGGCCAACCGGTGCGCGACTACGCGATGCAGACGCATCTGGTCAAGAGCGGCACGCCGACCATGGGTGGTGTGCTGATCCTGATCGGCATCGGTGTGTCGACGCTGCTGTGGTTCGACTGGAGCAACCGCTTCGTCTGGATCGTGATGGTGGTGACAGTGGGATTTGGCGTGATCGGCTGGATCGACGATTGGCGCAAGGTGGTCAGGAACAACTCCGACGGCATGAGTTCCAAGGAGAAATATTTCTGGCAATCCGTGATCGGCCTGGTGGCTGCGCTTTACCTGGCCTTCAGCGTCAGCGAAACCTCGAACATGCGCGTGCTCGAGCTGTTCTTCCGCTGGGTGCAGAGTGGCTTCTCGAACGAGCTGCCGCCGAAGGCCGATCTGATCGTGCCGTTCTTCAAGACCATCAGCTATCCGCTGGGTGTGTTCGGCTTCATCACGCTGACCTACTTCGTCATTGTCGGCGCCAGCAACGCCGTCAACCTGACCGACGGCCTGGACGGCCTGGCGATCATGCCGGTGGTGATGGTGGGCTCGGCGCTGGGCGTGTTCGCATATGTCACCGGCAACGCCGTATTCAGTCGCTACCTGTTGATACCGTATATCCCGGGTGCCGGCGAACTGCTGGTTTTCTGTGCCGCAATGGCAGGTGCCGGCCTGGCCTTCCTGTGGTTCAACGCGCATCCTGCGCAGGTCTTCATGGGCGATGTCGGCGCGTTGTCGCTGGGCGGCGCGCTCGGCACCATCGCGGTCATCACGCGGCAGGAAATCGTGCTCGGCATCATGGGTGGTGTTTTCGTTGCCGAGGCCTTGTCGGTGATGGTGCAGGTCGGCTGGTTCAAGTTCACGAAAAAGCGTTACGGCACCGGCCGGCGCATTCTGAAGATGGCGCCGCTGCACCATCACTTCGAGAAATCAGGCTGGGGCGAGACGCAGGTCGTCGTGCGCTTCTGGATCATCACGATGCTGCTGTGCCTGATCGGCCTGGCCAGCCTGAAGCTGCGGTGAGCGGATCATGAAATCTCTCGCCCACTCATCCGTGCTGGTGCTTGGCCTGGGCTGGTCCGGGCTGGCGATGGTGCGCTGGTGCGTGCGTGCCGGCGCGTCTGTCAGCGTCTGGGACAGCCGACTCGGTGGTGGTCCAGGCGTTGCCTGCGATCTGCCGAATGCACGCCTGCTCGCCGAGGATTCGCCGCAGGTGAATCTGCTTGCCGGTTCGCTCGACCCAACCATGCTCGTTGGCGTCGACCGGGTCCTGAAGAGCCCGGGGCTGTCACCCGACGACCAACGCATCGGTGGCCTGCTCATCGCCGCACGTGCCGCTGGCATTGCGGTGCAGGGTGAACTCGATCTTTTCATCGCGGCGTTGGTCGAACTGAAAGCGCAGCGCGACTATGCACCTAAGCTGATTGCGATCACGGGCACGAACGGCAAGACAACCACGACGGCAATGGCTGCGATGTTGATTGCCGCCACCGGCAAGCGCATCGCGGTGGCCGGCAACATCGGCCCGACGATGCTGCAGACGCTGGCCGAGCGACTGGATGAGGTCGATGCCGCGGACGTCGTGGATACCGTCGATGCTGAAGTGATCGATACGTCCCCGGACGCCCACGACGAGCCTGCAGCCGAACGGCCGCTGTTGCCGGAAATCTGGATCATCGAACTCAGCAGTTTCCAGCTCGACGGTGTGACGGATTTTGAGCCCGACGCCGCCGCCGTGCTCAACATCAGCGAAGACCACCTCGACTGGCATGGCAGCATGTCTGCCTATGTCGGCGCCAAGGCCGGCATCTACGGACCGCCAACGGGTCCGACCGTGATGATCGTCAACCGCGACGATGCCTTGGTCGAGGCGATGGTTCCCGCACAAGTGGTCGCCAAGGGACGCGGCGCCCGACCGCTGCAGCGCCGCGTGATCCGTTTCGGACTGAATGAACCGCGCCAGCCGGGCGACTATGGGCTGGTTACCGACAACGGAATGGTCTGGCTGGCGCGTGCGCAGAGCGCCGACGAAACGATGCAACTCGGCCGGCGCGGCGCAGCCGTCGAAGAAGAACTGTTCGTCCAGCGCATGATGCCTGCCGATGCGCTGCTTGTTCGCGGCCGCCACAACGCGGCCAATGCGCTGGCGGCGCTGGCGCTGGCCGAGGCCGTCGGCTGCCCGCTGGCGCCGATGCTCCATGCCTTGCGCGAATACGGCGGTGAACCGCACCGGCTGCAGTTCGTCGCCAGCATTGGCGGCGTCGATGCCTTCGACGACAGCAAAGGCACCAATGTCGGTGCCACCGTTGCGGCCATCGACGGTCTGGGAAGCGACCGCGCCCCAGCGCGCCTGGTGCTGATTCTTGGTGGCGACGGCAAGGGTCAGGACTTCGCGCCGCTGCTCGCACCGCTGCGCCGCCATGCACGCGCCGTTGCGACGCTGGGCCGGGACGCGCAAGCCATCGAAACAAGCTTGTTGCCATTGACGGCTGCCCACGAGGGTGGCCCGGTACTGCCATTGCAGCGCCATCCGACGCTGGAAGCGGCGACGCGTTGGGGTTTCGAGCAGGCACTGCCCGGCGATGCCGTACTGCTGAGCCCGGCCTGTGCCAGTCTCGACATGTTTCGCAACTATGGACATCGCGGCGAGAGCTTCGTTCAATCGGTGCAAGCGCTGGCGGCCGATCTCGGTGAGGTGCTGACATGAGGGCCTTGTTTGCACGTTTCGGCTTGGTCAAGGCCGGCGCACCTGGCGAATCGGTCGCGGTGCCGATCCGCGATTGGGTGCAGGTCGGCCGCGGCCAGCCCCCCAAGCTGCTCGGCTTCGATCAGACGCTGGTGTGGGTGGCGCTCGCGCTGCTCGGCCTCGGGCTGGTGATGGTGTTCAGCGCATCGATCGCGATGCCCGACAACCCGCGCTTCGCCCGCTATCAGCACAGTCATTTCCTGACCCGCCACTTGCTGTCGTTGCTGGTTGCAATGATCGCCGGCGTTGTCGTGGTCCAGATTCCGATCAGCTTCTGGGAAAAATCCGCACCGTGGTTGTTCGTTGCGGTGCTGTTGCTGCTGGCGCTGGTGCTGGTGCCGTTCATCGGCAAAGGCGTCAACGGTGCGCGGCGCTGGATTGCGCTTGGCAGCATGAACTTCCAGCCATCCGAGCTGGCCAAACTGGCAATGGCGATGTATGCGGCCGGTTACATGGTGCGCAAGATGGACGTGAAGGAGCACTTTCTGCGCGCGGTGTTGCCGATGGCTTTCGCGGTGGCACTGGTCGGGCTGATGCTGCTGGCCGAGCCCGATATGGGCGCCTTCATGGTGATCGCGGCCATCGCGATGGGCATTCTGTTTTTGGGCGGCGTCAACGGACGCATGTTCCTGCTCATCACCGGCGTGCTGGTAAGCGCCTTCGTGCTGATGATCACCGCCAGCGAATGGCGTCGCGAGCGCATCTTCGCCTATCTCGATCCCTGGGACGAGCGCTACACCTTGGGCAAGGCCTACCAGCTCTCCCATTCGCTGATTGCCTTCGGCCGTGGTGAATGGTTCGGGCAGGGACTGGGAGGCAGCGTCGAGAAGCTGCACTACCTGCCGGAGGCGCACACCGACTTCCTGCTCGCGGTGATCGGCGAAGAACTCGGCTTCGTTGGCGTCGCCTGCGTGATCGTCGCCTTTTTCTGGCTGACCAGGCGCATCTTCCACATCGGCCGGCAGGCGATTGCACTCGATCGCATCTACGCCGGGCTATTCGCCCAGGGCATCGGGATCTGGGTTGGCGGCCAGGCCTTCATCAACATGGGCGTCAACCTCGGCGTGCTGCCGACCAAGGGGCTGACGCTGCCGCTGATGAGCTTCGGCGGCTCGGCGATCCTGATGAACGTGATCGCACTGGCGATGGTGTTGCGGGTAGATATCGAGAACAGGCAACTCATGCGAGGAGGCCGAGCATGAGAAACCCCCTGTCGATGGCGCATCCGCGGGCCGAGCGTCGGGCCATGGCCACACTGTGGCCCCTTCGTGGCATAGCCAAGCCAGCCCGCATCCCCTCGCGGGATCGATCGAGGTACTCGTCGGACGAGGGGCCGACATGACGAAGCATCTCCTCGTGATGGCAGCCGGTACCGGGGGCCACGTGATTCCGGGCCTGGCAGTTGCGCGCGAAATGGCGTCGCGCGGCTGGAGCGTAAGCTGGCTCGGCACGAGCAAGGGCATGGAAAACCGGCTGGTTCCACCGAGCGGCATTGCCCTCGACACCATCGATTTCAGCGGCCTGCGTGGCAACGGTTTGTTGCAGACACTGACCGGTGGCGTGCGCTTGCTGCTCGCGTTCTGGCAGTGCTTGCAGATCATCCGGCGCCGCAAGGCCGACCTCGTGCTCGGCATGGGTGGCTATGTCTGTTTCCCCGGCGGGCTGATGGCCTCATTGCTCGGCAAGCCGCTGATGCTTGTCAATGCCGACGCGGCGCTGCTGCTCAGCAACAAGGCCTTGTTGCCGGTCGCCGACCGGGTCGCGTTCGGCTTCGAAGGTGAGGCCGCGCGGCGCACTCGCCATGCCGTGGTCACGGGTAACCCGGTTCGCGCCGATATCGAAGCCTTGCCAGAGCCGCAGCAGCGCTTCGACGGACGCAGCGGGCCGCTGAAGTTGCTGATCGTCGGCGGCAGCCTCGGTGCCAAGGTGCTGAACGAAACATTGCCTCAGGCGCTGGCGCTGATCGACGAGGCGACACGGCCACAAGTTACCCATCAGACCGGAGCGGCACACCATTCGACAGTCGTCGCGGCCTATCGACAACTGCAGGTCGAAGCCGAGATTCTTCCGTTCATCGACGACATGGATCGTCGGCTCGGCGCCTGCGATGTCATCGTCTGCCGAGCCGGTGCGGTCACGGTCAGCGAACTGTGCGCGGGGGGCGTCGCCGGGGTGCTGGTGCCGCTGGTGATCAGCACCACCTCGCATCAGCGCGACAACGCGCAGTGGCTGGCCGGCCACGGTGCCGGCATCCATCTGCCGCAGACCGAGCTGACTCCGAAACGGCTCGCTGACGTACTCGGCGGACTGACGCGCGAGGCGCTGGTGTCGATGGCCGGCAAGGCGAGGGCGCTTGCCCGTCCGCGCGCGGCGGCGCGGGTTGCCGACGAGCTCGAAGGGTTGGTGGCCGCATGAACAGCTTCTCGAGTCACGACTCCCCTCCCACTCCCTCCCCCGCTGGAGGAGGGTTGGGGTGGGGGCGGGCTGTTGCCGTGTTGACCAGCCCGCCCCTCACTCAACCTCTCCCCAGAGGGGAGAGGGGCCACTTGCGGCGTTGGCTGCGGGAGGCCGGCAAGTGAAACACGCCGTCAAGCACATCCACTTCGTCGAAGGGCCACGAGTGCCGACGAAGATCCGAGTCGTTCGGGAGGTCGGCAAGTGAAACACGCCGT
>JBBRID010000089.1:0-11107 GCA_038221635.1 Burkholderiales bacterium | reverse complement strand
AGTCGTCACGCAGGCTCAGCACAATCCCCGGACATGAAGCGAGACGGCGCCTTCCTCCAGGCCTGGCAAGCCAGCGTGCTCCAAGAAGATGATGACGACGCGCCGGCCAGCGGGCAGCTCCGGTTTCGAAGCCTGTGGATTTCGGATCTGCACCTCGGAACACCTGGCTGTCAGGCAGTGGCGCTGCTCGATTTTTTGAAGCGCACCGAATGCGACACGCTTTACCTGGTTGGCGACATCATCGATGGCTGGCAGCTGCGCCGGCAGTGGTACTGGCCGCAGTCGCACAACGATGTCGTGCAGAAACTGCTGCGCAAGGCCCGCAAGGGCACGCGGCTGATCTTCATTCCCGGCAATCACGACGAGTTTGCGCGCCGCTACGTCAACCACAATTTCGGTGGTGTCGAGGTGGCGGATGAATGGATACACCGTACCGCCGACGGTCGTACGCTGTGGGTTACACATGGCGACCTGTTCGACGGCGTGATCCAGTGCGCCAAGTGGCTGGCACACGTCGGTGATTCGATGTACGAACTCACGCTGCGCATGAACCGTCACCTCAATTCACTGCGTGCAAGGTTCGGACTGCCGTATTGGTCGCTGTCGAAATACCTGAAGCTGAAGGTCAAACGCGCGGTCAGCTACGTCAGTGACTTCGAGACGGCGGTGGCACGCGAGGCGCGCAGGCGCAATGTCGATGGCGTGGTTTGTGGTCACATCCACCATGCCGAGATGCGCGACATCGACGGCATCCTGTACGCAAACGATGGCGATTGGGTCGAGAGCCTGACCGCGTTGGCCGAACACGCCGACGGCAGACTCGAAATCATCGACTGGGCCGCCGAGATGGCCCAGTCGGGCCCGCAAACGCAAACGGCAAAGCGGGCGAGCGGCGTCGTCGACCTGCGGTTGACGGCGGGCTGAAAAATTCGGCTGATGGGTTGCGCGTCAGCCTCGATCGGGCGGATTCGTTGCGGGCTCCGCCAGACCTGCGGCGGCCAGCGACCACGGGCCGATCCGTTCCAGCATGGCGTCGAAGACCGCTTGACCGCGCCGCGACAGCGCCGCCTGCCAAACCTGCGCGATTGGCACCGGGATCAGGATATAGAACACCACCGACGAGGACGGCTTCAACGGTGGGCGATCTCGTCCATTGCCATCTGCAGTTCGCTGCGCGCAAGCGGGTTGAACAAGGTGAAGTGCCCCGTCGAAAAGCATCCGGAGAACCGGCCCTGGCGAGGTAGGTAAACCCTAGCGTGGCTGGAAAAACACGGGGGGATGGTCGGCCACGCTCGATACGAACAGAATCCGCCGGATCTTCTGTCTATCCATGTCGTGGAAGCGTCTTGAGGCGCTTCTTGAAGCATGAATCTGTCTCCTCACCTGTCTCGCCCATTACCTCGAATACCCAGGAGTTCGTGATGCACCAAGCTACCAAGACAACGCTTCAGTTCAGGCGCTCACGCGGGGCGCCAAGAAGCTTCTGCCTCGTGCTGTTGAGCGCAAGCATGGTCAGCGCCTGCGGCCCATTCGGCAGCGACGATGCGGCGTCGACGACACCCGCAGCCACAACGCCCACACCTGCGCCCACACCGGCACCGTCACCAGCACCCACTCCTGCCCCGGCGCCGACCCCAGCCCCAACGCCCGCGCCGACCCCAGCGCCAACCCCGGCACCTGCGCCTACGCCAGCTCCCGCGCCTACGCCAGCCCCAGCGCCGACGCCAGCGCCAGCGCCAGCGCCTGCGCCTGCGCCTGCGCCGGCTCCAGCTCCAGCTCCAGCTCCCGCTCCCGCTCCAGCTCCAGCTCCCGCTCCAGCTCCCGCTCCCGCTCCCGCTCCCGCTCCCGCTCCCGCTCCAGCTCCGGTCGCCCTCAGCTGCTACAGCGGCAGGACGGCCAACGTTGTCGGCGCGGAAGACCCGTTCTACGTCAACGCCTGGCACTTGAAGAATACCGGTCCGACCCAGGTGGTGTCCGCATTGGCCAACAATGGTCTTGCAGGCATAGACGCTCGCGTCGAGACGGTTCATCAAGGCGGGGTCGGTTGCACCGGCCTGGGCGTGACGATCGCGATCATCGACAGTGCCCTTGAAATCGGCCACGAAGACATGCGCGATAACGTGCTGGCCGACAAATCGTTCAACTTCGCCACCAACCTGAACGACCCCAGCCCGGCAACCGGCACGACCGCGGTCGATCACGGCACCGGCGTCGCCGGCGTCGCGGTGGCCCGCGGCTGGAACGGCAAAGGGTCGCGCGGCACCGCGCCGTTCGCATCGGTGGTCGCTTATCCGACCGTGGGGGTGACACCGATGGCCACCACGCCCGCGGCAGCCGTGACCTACCTGTCATTCGGTGCCAGGGCGCTGGCCGGGATCGAGGCCATCGTCGCACTGTTCGGCAATCGCGCCGATGGGGTCGGCATCTTCAACTACAGCGCCGGCGCCGACTTCGCGGCCCCGCCAGTGGTCAACGATGACGAGTCACAGGAACTGGCGGCCAAATACGGCACTACCAATCTGCGCGGCGGCCGCGGTGCGATTTATTTCCAGGCGGCTGGAAACGAGTATTCGGAGATGAAGGGGATGTTGCCCGACGGCAGCACACTCAACGTGAACTGCGGCGACGTGCTGGCGGCAGATGCCGCACTCCTGGGCGGCGCAATCACGAATCAGAACGGCATCAGCTGCGGCAGCCCGAACCAGGAGCCCGCCAACAAGCCGTATTTCTACCAGGTTGCCGCCATCCACAACACCGGCAAGGCCGCCTCGTATTCAAACGCCGGTGCATCCAACTGGATCACCGGCTTCGGCGGCGAATTCGGCGTCGACCAGGTCGCAATCATCACCACCGACGACAGCGGTTGCGCGAACGGGCAGAACAACGCCGCCAACCGCGACGGCTTGTTTGCCCGGATCGGCGCGGCGATCAGTTCGCTGGTTGCAGATCTTTTCGGCGCGACGCCAACCAAGGATCCGTCGTGCAACTACACCGGGCAGATGAACGGCACGTCGGCCGCGACACCGAGCCTCTCGGGGATTGCCGCGTTGATGCTCGAGGCGAACCCGCTGCTGACATGGCGTGACGTGGGCTACATCCTGGCCAAGACGGCGCGAAAGGTGGACAACGATATCGCTGGGGCGGCTACCGCCCCCGTGTTCACCGCCGCCGGCGCGGCAGTTGGGTGGAATCTGGACTTGCCGTGGATCACCAACGGCGCCGGTTTCAACTTCCAGAACCGCTATGGATTCGGTCTGGTCGATACGGATGCGGCTGTCAAATTGGCTGTGGCGTTCACCACACCCGCCGGGCGGCGGGCGACGGATCTGGTCACCACCAACGGCACGGCTGCGGCCACCTCGAAATCGAACGGCGTCGGTGTCAATACCGCCACGGCGTCGTTCGGCGACGCTACCGCGATCGGCGGCGCGATGCGTGTCGATCTGACCATCACGAACAATTCGGGCGACAGCATCAACCCGGGCCAGCTGCAATTCGAGATCACCAACACCACGACCAACACAAAATCTATCCTGCTGCCGGCGTTCACCTCCTGGTATGCCGGTGGCAAGACGAATTTGGTACCGAATCTGGGTGTGCAGAAGTTCCGATTCCAGACCAATGCGTTCTACGGCGAGACACTGGGCGGGAACTTCGAGGTCAAGGTCATCGATCTGTCGAACAAGTCGGGAGCGGCCGGCAAGGCGCTCGATTTCCGACCGGTTCTCACGTCGTTCAGTTTGTAGGCCTGGGCGAGCTAGGTCGGATGGTGGCGCGATCGCTTCGGTTCAGGCGTTTTGAGGAATGACGGGGATCGATACTCGCCGTCAATCCCGCGGGCTCGCGAGGCTCAAGCTGCTGGGCCTGCTGGCTGGGGTGTTGCTTCTTGGTCTGATCTGGGCGCAGCGGAACCCGCCTTCGACTGGCGGGCAGCAGGCAGCTGATCGGACGGGTGCACCTTCCAAGCCCGCATCCGGCACGCAGCAGGCAGCCTCGGCCGCTTCGGCCGGCATTGCCAGTGTCTCCGACGCTGTCGCGAAAATGTCTTCTGCAAGCGATACCGGTGCAGCGCCGCGGGGTCGCGCGCCGACCGGCATCGAGATCGCGACGCTGGGGCTGACCCGCCAACTGTCGGGCGACCACCTGCTGACGATGGACGGGCGCCGGCAGCGGGTGTTGGGTTCGAAGGACGTGGTTGACCAGGCAGGCCGAAGCGACACCATGCTGGTGATCCGTGACGAAATCAGCGGCCAACTCAACTATCGCCGGTCGGGGCTGCAATTCACGCTGAAGCCGGGCGTTGACTACGAGTCCTTCATAGCCGAACACCGCGGCATGCGCCGCGTCTTCGTCAACCCGCTGTACGCTCAGGTCATGGTCGATGCAGCCGAAATCGCGGACCAGTTCAGCGCTCTGAGCCGGGACGATCGCATCGCGAAGTTGCGTTTTCTGACACGGGACCCGGTTGTCAAACCCAAATAGATTGATCGTTGCCGCTGCATTCATCGGTGGGCTGGCAGGGCCGCCGCTGAACAGCTGCTACGCCGCCAACGCGGCCGCCCCGGCGCTTTCACGCGAAGCGATTGCCGCCCTCGGCATGTCGCGCCAACTCGCGGGTGAACACCTGTTGACGATGAGCGCGCGACGCCATCGGGTACTCGGCACCAACCAGTTGCTCGATTCGAGTGGACGCAGCCAAACCGTGCTACTGGTGCGCGACGAGCTCAGTGGGCAGATCAGCTACTACCTGCCAGGCCTGCAATTCAGCCTGAAAGACGGCGTCGACTACGAAGCGTTCATTCGCGAGTACGCTGGTCTGACGCGACTGTTCGTCAACACAATGTACGCCCAGGTGGGTGTAGACGCGGCAGAGATTGCGAACCGGTACGCGGCGCTGAGTGCCGATGGTCGCGTCGTCAAGCTGCGACTGATGAGCCGCAGTCCGGTCGCACAGCCGAAATAGCCGACCGATTGCGGTTTGACCGGAAGAAGGGTCACCGCACTGCCTTGCATCGGAGCCGTCTGCAGGCTCGATCGCCCATACTTCCATTCCACCGTCATTCAGGAAAATTCTCCATGATCCACGTCATCGCCGTCATCACCACCAAGCCGGGTCTGCGCGATTCGGTGCTCGAACACTTCCGCGCCAATGTGCCGGCGGTCAAGGCAGAAACGGGCTGCATCGAATACGGTGCCGCGGTCGACGCTGACGATGCGCTGGCGTTCCAGACGAAATACGGCGCCGACACCTTCGTCGTGGTCGAAAAGTGGGACAGCATGGAGGCGCTGGCCGCGCATGCGGCTTCGGAACACATGCAGGCCTACGGCAAGAAAACCAGGGACATGCTCGGCAACCGGGCCGTCCACATCCTGTCACCGGCTTCCTGATCGCAGCGACATCGGCAATGGCCTTCGACCCACAGGCGGCGACTGCCGCCTACATCGATTCCCTGGGCGCCCCAGCGTTGGTAAAGGCCGCGGCCTATACCGCCGGCGGCCATTGGTTACTGCTGTGGGATCTTGTCGTGACCGCCCTGGTCAGCTGGCTGGTGGTGCGCTGGCATCTGCTCGATCGTGTGTCGGCGGGTCGGGTGAGCCGTCGTGGACCGGGGCTGCGATCGTTCGCAGTTGCCCTCGTCTACTTTCTGGCGTCGGCACTGTTGACGCTGCCGTGGTCGATCTATTCGGAATGGTGGCGCGAAACCAGCTACGGTCGAACCAGCCAACCGCTGGGTGACTATCTCGGCCAGAGCGCACTGAGCCTGCTGATCTCGGCGCCGCTGGGCGCACTGTTCTTTGTTGGCGTCTATGCCTTGATGCGGCGCACCGGCCGGGCGTGGTGGCTGTGGTCGGGCGCGCTGGCTGCGACGGCAGTCTCCGGTTTCATGCTGCTGGCACCGGTGCTGATCGAGCCATTGTTCAACGACTACAAGCCGTTGTCGCAAGGCGCTGTGCGCGACGCGCTGTCGGTGATGGCGCGGCAGGCCGGCGTCCCCGCCGAGCGCATCTTCGTGTTTGACGGCTCCCGGCAATCGAACAATTTCACCGCCAACGTGTCGGGCGTCGGAGGCGCCGCGCGCATTGCAATATCGGACGTGGCTTTCAAGGGCGCATCACTCGATGAAGTGAAAGCCGTCACGGCTCACGAGATCGGCCACTACGTGCTCGGTCATGTCTGGCGCGCCGTGGCGATGTTGTCGCTGATGGCGATGCTGTTCTTCTTTCTCGCCGATCGGCTATACCCGCGCGTCGCGCGTGCCTTCGGCGTCACCAGCCGCACGCCGATCGCCGATCCGGTCGGCCTGCCGGTGATTATCGTCATCGTCACGGTGCTCGAGCTGCTGGCGAAGCCAGCGTTCAGCAGCTTGAGCCGCGTCAACGAATCGGCCGCCGATCGTTACTCATTGGAAACCGTCAACCTGCC
Source organism: Burkholderiales bacterium (assembly GCA_038221635.1). Classification (GTDB taxonomy): domain Bacteria; phylum Pseudomonadota; class Gammaproteobacteria; order Burkholderiales; family Burkholderiaceae_C; genus Ideonella_A. The sequence goes on along the minus strand of JBBRID010000089.1, from coordinate 4,683 downwards.
CGATGCCTTGGCGTCGGCGCTGGTGAAGACCGCCGTCTACCGCGACCCGCGACCGGGCCGGCTGCAGGAATGGATCTTCTACAGCCATCCATCAGTCGAGCGTCGGGTGCGGGTGGCGATGGAGTGGAAAGCCAGGCCCGGGGCGCAGAAGTGAGCCATTGCACGCGTGAATTGGAGCAGCGCTGCATTGAACGCGCCGCCCGCCTTCGAACCGGCGATGGCGGCCAAGCGCCCGCGCAGGCGAAGCCACTCGGTCATTCCCTTGTCATCGTAACCAGCGCTTACTAATGCGGTGGGCGCATCGCTGAGCCTGATGTACCGCTTGAAAATCCTCTACCTCGTATTGCCGCCGCTGCGCGAGCGAAGCCAGGACATCGAACCGCTGGCCCAGCATTTCATCACCCGCTTTGCTGCACGCTATGCCAGCGAGGGAAAGGCGCTGAGCGCACGGTCTTTGGCCTGGATGCAGCAACACGACTGGCCTGGCAATGTACGTGAACTGGAAAACTGGGTGCACCGGCGCTTCCTGATGTGCCCCGGGCCGGTGATCGAACTCGACGACACTGGCGCTGCGCCGGACACTGCCACTGCGCCCTTGTGTGGCTACCAGGAGGCCAAGGCGCACGCCTTGCGTCAGTTCGAGTGCGACTACCTGCAGCGCGCCCTGCGCCAGGCCGCCGGAAACGTCACCCACGCCGCGCAGCTGGCCGGCAAGGAGCGACGGGCGTTTGGCAAGCTGATGAAAAAGCACGGCCTCGGTGGCAGCGCCAGCTCCAACTGAAGCACGGAAGCGCCCGCAGCGCGCGCGCTGACCGCCCGTCGTTGTGCATTCGACCGGGTCGACTGGTACCCGCCCGGGTTTAAATCGACCCACCTTCGCGCCGCCGGGCCTTCGGCGTGCTTGCGCCCAGCCTGTACTTTGTTGAACGGCGAAGACAGCGCGCGCCGACACATCGGCCACCACGACAAGCCGGGTCAAAGTGCCGTCCGAAACAGGCTGGAACGGGCTGTTTTGGCAGGCACGCGCTTTGCACAGCCAAGACCCCCGTGATCAGCAATCGGATGTTCTGTCCAGGAGCAGACGGTCATGCCGATTGCGAACCCGGTTTTGTTGATGCAGGCCATCAAGGATTACCTCAGGCATTGCCCCCGCGCGGCTGATTCTGCCGACGGCATCGCCATGTGGTGGCTGGCACCGCGCGGCATTCACGCGACACCGCGGCGCCTTGCGCTGGCGCTGCGAACGCTGGTGCGGCAACGTCAGTTGAGCGCCGTGCGCCTGCCCGGCGGAGCAGTGCTGTATGCGGCGGCGCGAATCGGCGCCAAGCAGCGGTCGGTGCGTGCGGCCCGGCGCCGCGCCACATGCGACGTGTACTCAGCCACTACGGGTCACAACAGGAGAACGTGACATGGTTCAAGTCAGCTATCCCGGCGTCTATGTCGTTGAACGCCCGAGCGGCGTGCGCACCATCACCGGCGTTGCCACGTCGATCGCGGCCTTCGTCGGCTACACCCGCAAGGGCCTGCCCGACGAGCTGGTTGCGATCACGAGCTTCGCCGACTTCGAGCGCAGCTTTGGAGGCCTCGACCGCGACAGCCCCTTGTCGTACGCGGTGCGCCAGTTCTTCGCCAATGGCGGTACGCAAGGGCTGGTGGTGCGCGTGGCCGCCGGCTACGCCACGGCGTCGTGGGTCCTGCAAGGCGCAGGGCCAACTGATGTGCTCGATGTGAGTGCTGCCAGTCCAGGCGCCTGGGGCAATGGCTTGCGTTTGTCGGTCGACAACTCGGCGGTGCGCAACCCAGACGGCGATTTCAATCTCGTCGTATCGCAGTTGCAGGCTGATGGCGTAACGCTGCTGCCACTCGAAACCCACCGCAATCTGAACCTCGACTCGAACTCGGCGCAGCTTGTCGATGCGGTGGTCAACAACGCATCGGCAGCGATCCGTGTCACCCGCCGTGCGCTCGCCTTCACGCAGCCTGGTGTGGCGGTCAGCACCGCTCCGGCCTTTCCGGTCGCACCGAGCAACGGCCTGATCGGGCGCCACGCCGCATGCTGCGACCGCTGGCGAGGAACTGGCGATTCATGCCGAAGGTTTCAGCCACCACTTCCTCGACCTCTGGACATTCGACAACAGCGCAGGCAGCTATGCCATCGCCGACACCTTCACGCCATTGTTCGGTTATTACGCAAGCGCGGCGCAGACCGAACGGGACAGCGCGTTTGACAGCATCAGCATGTTCTACGATGTGCGCATCAGCGGCATACCGTGCAACGTGATGAAATTCAGGATCTGGCTGCAGATGGTTCAGAACGGGCGGCCATCCTCCGACGCGCTGGTGGCACGAATCAACGCGCTGCCGGGACTCGGCCTGACGCGTGGCGATTCGCCCAGCCTGCAGTTCAATGCGGCCCTGGCCTGTTCGTAGCGGCGGCGAAGATTCTGTCAGCATTGCCGACCCGGCGCTGGCAGCCACCTGAATGGCGCGGCGCGCTTCGGCGTGGAGCTGGACAACGACCCGCGTGCGGCACGCGTCGGCACATCGGCACATCAGTGATGGCGATCCCGAAGTAGCGGCGGCCCATCCCGATCTGCAGATCGAGGCGCCACGAACCGATACGCCGGCGCAGCTGCGTTCAGGAGCGTAGCGACGTAACTGCCTTTGCAGCCAGCTCTGCCACATGCTGCACATCGACACTCGATCTGAACGTCCAACGTTGGAATTGCGACGTCGATGGTTGGTCGGCCTGTTCGCGCGCTGCGGTAAGGGGCGCCGCGCTGCGGAACGGCCACGCTGACCATCACCCTGTCAGCCGGCCGACATCGACTCCATCTGGTACCCGCAAGGTCCGCGCGCGGAGCCGCCAGGCTCCGGCTGGCCGCGGCCGCCTCATCGTGCGTACTCCTCGATCGCCGCCCGTTCGGGCACCATATACAGGCTGCAGATGTAGACGCCGTTCGCACCTGCTTTCGCCTTGTCGCTCGGGAAGGGCATGACCCAGTCGACGTCGAGGATCTGGTGCTCGGTAAACTGCGACGCAATGCCCGCCTGCCGCCCGCCCTGCTGACGGAACCAGTCGGTCTGGTTGTAGCCGGCAATCTTCTTGTTCGTCACCGCGACGCACGAGTGCATCGGCTCGCCATTGCGCTCGAACACCAGCACGCTGCCGGGCACCAGCGGGACATCCTGGCGATGGTTCACGCGCAGCCTGACGCCGCGCCGGAAAATACGGCGCAGCACCTCGTTGGCATTGCCGATCTTTGGGATCTCGTTGAACCCCGCCGGCAGGTTGCCAGTGGACGCATGGTGCAGCCAGATCAGCGTGGCGACATGGCAGGACATCGGGATGCCTCGCCAGTAGGCGCCCGCCTGACCGGGAAGCTGGACCGCGACTTGTTGCATTGGCAGAGGCATGGGCGACTCCTAAGGGATGGAACCTCGAAATCATGAGGTGGCGCAGCCGCGACCGCAAGGCTTGTGCGGCGCGCCGGCTGTGCAGGTTTGCACGGAATCGTGCAGCGCATTTTTTGAGACTCGGAGTCTGACGATCCTGACCGGCACCCCTGGCGGCCGTCTGGCGTGAAAAATCACTCTCTAGATCTAGTGCGTCGCAGCCTTGCGCGTCTCTCGCAACATGTGACTCCGAGACCGGTTTTGACCTGCCTCGGCCTGTCCATGATGTCGAGGTTGCGACTCTGGTCGGCGACGTTGTCGCCCGTATGCTTAATGGCCACCAAGACGAAGCCGGCTCTTTCGAATAACGAATGTCCGTACATGCGCACGCTTGTCAACAGTCTCGAGGATCCAGATACATCAGATGCAATTCCACGTCGAACCACAACTGCCGCTGAACGAGAGTCCGACAGCGAAGCGGGGGGTAAGTTTGGCGGTGGAGGCGCGTCGGTCGCACTCCCCGTGGTCTACATCGCACCAGGTCTCTTTGCGGAGCTGCATTTCTCGAATTGTCCAGAGAATCAGCCAGAAGACAAAAGGGTCAGCACGCATTAATGTGCTGACCCCTGTCTTTACTGGTGCGACTGGCAGGATTCGAACCCACGACCCCTTCGTTCGTAGCCAGACGACCTTGCGGATCAGTGCGTCCGACACTCCCAGGGCGTACATGCCAAGCGTGCCGAAATACCCGTTCACCAAGGATTGCAAGCGCCAAGGGCTCAACCGATGCTGTCGTCAGCTGAGCCAAACCGGGCCGATGCGCTTGCTGCAAGCCGGCGCATGAACCCGCCCTACATGACCACCGGGATCTCGGTTGCCGGCGGTGTGTTGCGACTGCGACCGCAGCGCACGATGCCGTCGATCATGACCATGCCGACGCCGGGAATATCGCCGAGCTGAACACTTTCAAGCAGCGTTCGCCCGCTGGTGTGTTGAGCACGATCCATGAAGACGAAATCCGCAGCACGCCCGACCTCGATCAGGCCGCAATTCAGACCCCGGATTCGCGCGGTGTTGCCAGTTGCAAAACAGAACACCAGTTCGGCCGGAATGCCACCCAGGCTGGACAACAAGGCGATCATGCGCAGAATGCCCAGCGGCTGGACGCCGGATCCGGCCGGCCCGTCGGTACCAAGGATCACCCGATGCGGACATTTGAGCTGCAGCGCAGCTTGCGCTGCGGCGATGGCAATTTTTTCGTTGCCGTTGTGCACGATTTCGATGGCA
>JBBRID010000088.1:0-11142 GCA_038221635.1 Burkholderiales bacterium | reverse complement strand
AGCACTGATGCTGGGCGGCGAGTTGCAGCTGACCTGCGATGGGCACACCGCCACTTACCACGCCGGCGATGTATTCACGATGGGCGCAGGCAAACCGCACGTCGAGCAGTTCGGCAATAGCGGGGCAAGTTATCTGGTCGGGCGCAAATACCCGGCTTGATCACCTGTAGATCCCCGTTCAGGCGCACTTGCACCCGGAGTTCAACACGCGAACTGCCGCGCCAGCCGCTCGTTAACCCGTATGCCGTGAGAACGCTGCCGCTCTATCATTGACCGATCGGTCAACGAATTCCGAGGATCGTCACTGACCCCGCGCCGCCTACCGGCGTCGGACACGGAGCATTCACATGTCGTCTCAATCTGGGTCGGAAGATCAACAAGCCCTTGTCTCCGAGACAATGTCGCCACCCGACTCGCTGGTGCTGGTCACCCAGACGGGGCCGGTGCGCGAATTGCGCCTGAACCGCCCGGCCACGTTGAACAGCTTCACCGCAGCGATGCACGGCGTGCTGCTCGAAGAGCTCGATGCGGCAGCCAACGATGTCGACGTGCGCTGTATCGTCATTTCCGGCAGCGGCCGCGCGTTTTGCGCCGGACAGGACCTGAATGAGCCCGGCATGACGTCGGTCGACGGCCAGACACCCGATGTCGGCGCGGTGATCGAGCGCCACTACCTTCCATTGGCGAAGCGGCTGCAATCGTTTCCGGTGCCCGTCATCGCTGCGGTCAACGGTGTCGCGGCCGGCGCCGGTGCCAATCTGGCGTTGAACTGCGACATGGTGGTCGCGGCCCGTTCAGCCAGCTTCATCCAGGCCTTCTCGAAAATCGGCTTGATACCGGACTGCGGCGGTACCTGGCTGTTGCCACGCCTGGTCGGGCGCGCTCAGGCCATGGGGCTCGCATTCCTGGGCGACAAGCTGCCGGCCGAGGAAGCGCAGCGCATCGGCCTGATCTGGCAATGCGTCGACGATGCCGAGCTGGCTTCGACGGTGCAGACCATTGCGCAGCGCTTGGGTGCGATGTCTGCAAAGGCATTGGTCGCCATCCGTCAGACCTTCGACGCTGCACAGCGCCTGGACTACGACGCCGCATTGCGCAACGAGGCCGATGTTCAGCGCGAACTCGGCCGCAGCCGCGACTATGCCGAAGGCGTGGCAGCATTCCAGGCGAAACGGCCGGCCCGATTCACCGACCGTTGACAGCTGGGCGCACCGTGAGCGATTTCCGAGCATCAACACAACCACCGCGAGCGCTCGAGCCACCAACCGAAGCTCAGGCCCAGCAGATCGCCGAAGCGGTGCGCGACGCGATGACGGCGCGCGACAACGTCTACCAGTCGCTGGGCATGCAGGTCAGGCAGGTCGCACCGGGATCGGCGACGCTGACGATGCTGGTGCGCTCCGACATGCTCAACGGCCATGCAATCTGCCACGGCGGCCTGATCACGACGCTGGCCGACACCGCCTTTGCCTACGCCTGCAATTCTCGCAACGCGCTGACGGTGGCGTCGTCGATCGCAGTCGATCTGCTGCTGCCGGCTCATGAAGGTGATCTGCTGAGTGCTCATTGCCACCAGCAGCATGGCGGCGGGCGCATGGGCATCTACGACTGCGAAGTGACCGACCAGCGCGGTCGGCGAATTGCCCTGTTTCGCGGCCATTCGTACGCCATGAAGGGACGCACAGTGATCGACGAATTGCCGCCGCACGGCCCCGCGACCGCCGGCTGAACCACCGCGCCACAGGAGATCGCGCATGCCCGTCAGGACACCTTCAGCCGGCGACCTCGAAGCCATCGAAACTGCCAGCCATGATGAAATCCAGGCTTTGCAACTGCAGCGCCTGCGAAAGACGCTGCGCCAGGCGTACGACAACGTCGCCCATTACCGGCAGTCATTCGACGCCTGCGGGGTCCATCCCGACGATTGCCAAAGCCTCGCCGATCTGGCGAAATTTCCATTCACCAACAAGGCAGATCTGCGATCGAACTACCCGTTCGGCATGTTCGCGGTGCCTCGTGAACAAGTGGTGCGCATCCATGCGTCGTCCGGCACCACCGGCAAGCCGACGGTGGTCGGCTATACACAAGGCGACATCGACAACTGGTCGAACCTGGTGGCGCGTTCGATCCGCGCGGCGGGCGGGCGGCGCGGCGACATTGTGCACATTGCCTACGGCTACGGCCTGTTCACGGGCGGCCTGGGTGCGCACTACGGCGCCGAGCGCCTGGGTTGTACCGTGATTCCGATGTCGGGCGGGCAGACCGAGAAACAGGTTCAGTTGATCCGGGATCTGTGCCCCGACATCATCATGGTGACGCCGAGCTACATGCAGGTGATCGTCGAAGAGTTCCGTCGCATCGGCGTCGATCCGCGCGAGATGAGCATCAAGGTCGGCATCTTCGGGGCTGAACCCTGGACCGAAGCGATGCGCCGCGACATCGAGGACAGCGCCGGCATCGATGCGGTCGACATTTACGGATTGTCGGAAGTGATGGGTCCGGGCATTGCCAATGAATGCATCGAGAGCAAGGATGGGCCGGTGATCTGGGAAGACCATTTCTACCCGGAGATCATCGATCCCGTCACCGGCGCGGTGCTGCCATATGACGAGTCCAGCGGCAGCGCTGAAGGCGAACTCGTCTTCACGACCTTGACCAAGGAAGCCCTGCCGATGATTCGTTACCGCACCCGAGATCTGTGCCGACTGCTGCCGCCCACTGCGCGCAGCATGCGGCGCATGAGCAAGATCGTCGGGCGCAGCGATGACATGCTGATCATCCGCGGCGTCAATCTGTTTCCGTCGCAGATCGAAGAGCTGGTCCTGCAACAACCGGGGTTGGCGGCGCAATACCAATTGGTCATCACCCGAGAAGGTCGCCTCGACGATCTGGAAGTGCGTTGCGAACTCCAGACCGGTGGTGCACCGGCGAGCGCAGGCGAAGCCGCAGCACAGTTGAAACACCACATCAAGGCGATGACGGGTGTCACCGCGAACGTCGTGGTCGGCGCACCCGATTCGATCGAACGCACGCTGGTCGGCAAGGCCCGCCGAGTAATCGACAAGCGCCCACGCGCCTGAAGCGGCGCAACGACATAGGAGCAAACCATGTACACCCAGGCCCTTGACCAGATTGCCGACGAGGCACGCGTCGAAGCCGCCAAGGGCGAGCAATCCGTCGCGCCGGCCGGCGACGACGAAGCGCGCGAGCAGGCATTCGAGGCCCGCATCGCCGCTGGCGAGTTCATCGAGGCACGCGACTGGATGCCCGAAAAATACCGCAAGACGCTGATCCGCCAAATCAGCCAGCATGCCCACTCGGAGATCGTTGGCATGTTGCCCGAAGGGCAATGGATCAGCCGTGCCCCGAGCCTCAAACGCAAATCCATCCTGCTCGCCAAGGTGCAAGACGAAGGTGGCCACGGCCTGTATCTGTACGCAGCCGCTGAGACGCTGGGCGTCGGCCGTGACGAACTGATCGAAGCCCTGCACAGCGGACGCGCCAAATACAGCTCGATCTTCAATTACCCGACGCTCAGCTGGGCCGACGTCGGCGTCATCGGTTGGCTGGTCGACGGCGCGGCCATCATGAACCAAGTGCCGCTGTGCCGTTGTTCGTATGGGCCGTATGCACGCGCGATGACCCGCATCTGCAAGGAAGAATCCTTCCATCAACGGCAGGGTTATGAATCGCTGTTGACGATGATGCGCGACGGCACCGACGACCAGCGCAGCATGGTTCAGGAAGCGGTGAACCGCTGGTGGTGGCCATCACTGATGATGTTCGGCCCGCCCGACGGCGAATCGACGCATGGCGAGCAATCAATGCGCTGGGGCATCAAGCGCGAGTCCAACGATGCGCTGCGGCAGAAGTTCGTCGACGCCTGCGTGTCGCAGGCCAAGGTGCTCGGCGTCAGCCTGCCCGACCCCGAACTGCGCTGGAACGAGCAACTGGGGCAGCACGATTTCGGCGCCATCGACTGGAACGAATTCCGCGCTGTGGTCAACGGCGACGGCCCCTGCAACCGCGAACGCCTGGCGACGCGGGTCAACGCGGCCAAGCGAGGCGCCTGGGTGCGCAAGGCGGCCATTGCGTATGCATCCAAGCAAACTGCAAGGAAATCGGCAATAGAGGCCGAAGCATGAGTGCCGCTCCCGACTGGCCATTGTGGGAAGTTTTCGTCCGCAGCCGCAGCGGACTCGATCACAAGCACTGCGGCAGTCTGCATGCGGCTGATCCGCAGATGGCCATCCAACTGGCCCGCGACGTCTACACCCGGCGCATGGAAGGCTGTAGCGTGTGGGTGGTCCGCTCCGACCAGATCGTCGCCAGCGACCCCGCCAACCGCGAGAGCGATTTCGATCCGGCAGACGACAAGGTCTACCGCCACCCCAGTTTCTACCGCCTGCCCAAGGACATGGATTACATGTGATGGCAACATCCGCAACCGCCGGCACGCCCGCGCCGATCGATGCGCGCTACGTGCTGCGCCTGGGCGATGCAATGCTGATCCACGGGCAACGTCTGGCCGAATGGTGTGGCCACGCGCCGGTGCTCGAAGAGGACATCGCGCTGGCCAACATCGCACTCGACCACATCGGCCAGGCGCGGGCATTGCTCTCGCTGGCGGGTGAACTGGAAGGTCGAGGCCGCGACGAGGATGCGCTTGCCTACCAGCGCCGCGACGCCGACTTTCTGAACCCGACCCTGCTCGAGTTGCCACACTCCCAGCCGGGCGACAGCGAGCCTTGTTTTGCACGCACGATGTTGCGCACCTGGCTGTGGTCGAGTTTCGCAGTGCTGTTGTGGCAATCGCTGAAGGCATCGAATCATCCGACGCTGGCCGGCATCGCCGCCAAGGCGTTGAAGGAGTGCAACTACCACCGGCGCCACAGCGGCGACTGGGTGCTGCGCCTCGGCGATGGCAGCGACGAGTCACACACCAGAATGCAGGCAGCGCTCGACGACATGTGGCCGTATACCGCCGAATGGTATGCCGCCGACGACACCGACGATCAGGCTGGGGCCAGCGGATTCGGGACGGCATGGGCGTCGTTGCGCGTCGAATGGCTGGCCAGCGTGGAACCAACCCTGCTGCTGGCGACACTTCAGATTCCCAAGCCCAGCGCCTTCCTGTCGACGGGAAAGATCGGTCGCCACAGTGAACATCTGGGCCGGCTGCTGGCCGACATGCAGTCACTGGCGCGCGCGTTTCCGGGGGCGACATGGTGAGTCAGGTCGGTGACTTCGCCCCGCTCGTGCCCGCAAAACATCGGTCTCTCGATGCCGAAGCGGCCTGGTCGGTGCTGCGTGAGGTGCTCGATCCGGAAGTGCCGGTCTTGTCGGTGGTCGAACTCGGCATCGTTCGCGACCTCGAGGTCGCAGCCGATGGTGCGGTCACGGTGACCATCACCCCGACTTACAGCGGCTGCCCCGCCACCGAAGTGATTGCCGATTCGATCCGCAGCGCCTTGGCCGCGGCGGGCGCACCACACGTGTCGGTCAAATTTCGCCTGGCCCCTGCATGGACCACCGATTGGCTCGGTGCGGATGCCCATGAGAAGCTGCGCAACTACGGCATTGCGCCCCCTGCGCACCTGGTCGGTCCACACGATGCGCTGCACGCAGGCCAGGCACCATCGGCCCAGACGATCCGCTTTCATCCCCGCGGCATTGAATGCCCACGCTGCGGCAGTTCGAATGTCGAGCAACTGTCTGCCTTCGGCGCGACCGCTTGCAAGGCCTTGTATCGCTGTATCGCGTGTCGCGAACCGTTTGAATATTTCAAGCCGTTCTGAGCAATGGTACGCCGGCGCAGAGGTTTCGGAACATGACGAAAGCGATGGATTCGGCCCGATGGCAAAGCCCAAACCGCAGCGATACCTCGTGGTATCGCAAGGATTTGCAACGCCGCCGTCGGGGCGAAGACGCGCTTTCGTGTTTCGAAATCTCTGTGTCGGCGTACTAGGTCACGCCCCGAGAAGCCAACCTGCCATGAGCGTGCATTTCCATTCCTTGCGAATTGCCGGCATCGAGCGCGATGCCGAGTCGCTGTTGATTCGCTTCGCGAAGGCCGATTTCGATGCCGGCCTGGCTGATGCCTTCCGTTGCCAGGCCGGGCAGTATCTGACGCTGCGCGCCAGCATCGAGGGCGAGGACCTGCGGCGCAACTATTCAATCTGCAGCGCACCCGACGACGACGAGCTTTGTGTGGCGATCCGCCAGATTCCTGGCGGCCGCTTTTCGAGTTGGGCGATGACCAGTCTGCAAGCCGACGGCGTTCTGCAGGTCTTGCCGCCCGACGGCCGCTTTGTCTTGAGACCCAATCCAGGCGCACAGCGGCACGTGGTTTGCATCGCTGCCGGCAGTGGCATCACGCCGATGATGGCGATCCTGAAAACGCTGTTGCAAACCGAGCCCCACAGCCACGCTACGCTGATTTACGGCAATCGCAAGCTGGCCAGCACGATGTTCCGCGACGAACTCGCTGACCTGAAAAACCGGCACCTCGGACGCCTCGCATTGCATCACGTCTTCTCCCGGGAAGAACAGGATGTCGAGCTGTTCAACGGTCGCCTGGACCAGCCGCGAATCGAGCAGTTTCTGCAAACGCTGGTGCCGGCGGAAAACATCGACGATGCCTTCGTATGCGGGCCAGCCGGCATGATAGCGGCCACTTGTGCGGCGCTCGCCACGGCGGGTGTCGATGCACGGCGAATCCATGTCGAGCGGTTCGGCGACGGACTGGACCCTGTGACGGCCGACACCCATGCGCCGGCACCCGGCGACGCCGAGCACGCGCAGATCGCCCTCATCGTCGACGGACTCACCCGCAACATCGAATTCCATCGCAGCGACGCTTCGATCCTGGATGCCGGCTTGCGCAGCGGGCTCGAGCTGCCGTTTGCATGCAAGGCGGGCGTTTGTTCAACCTGCCGCGGCCGCGTGTTGGAGGGCCAGGTCCGAATGGATCGCAATTTCGCGCTCACTGCCGATGAACTGGCGCAGGGTTTTGTGCTGTGTTGCCAGGCTCACCCGCTGAGCCGGCAGGTGCGCATCACGCTCGACCAGCGCTGATCGGCGAAAGAGCGAATCATGGCCCGCGCACGTTCCGCCGACTATCCAATCCAGCGCGAGGCGATCGTGCGCAGTGCGGCGCAACTGTTCGCCGAGGTCGGCTACCTCGGCACGTCGATGAACGACATCGCCCGGGCCTGCGGGATTTCAAAGGCTCTGCTTTACCACTATGTCACCGACAAATACCAGTTGCTCTTCGAAATCACCGATGGCCATGTCAGCCGGCTGGTCGCGCTGGTGGCCGAGATCGAGACCCAGCAACTTGAACCCGAACAACATCTGCGCCGGCTGATCGCACGCTTCGTCGAGGAATATGCGCAGGCGCGCCACGACCACGGCGTGTTGACCCAGGACGTGAAATTCCTGATTCCCTGCGACCGCGACCGTGTCGAGGGCAAGCAACGACAGGTGGTCGACGCGTTTGCACGTTGCATTGCCGAGGCAAGACCCGACTGGCAGACCGGCGCCGGCTCACCCTCTCCCAAAGCCCTGGCCAAACCGTTGACGATGCTGTTGTTCGGCATGATGAACTGGTTGTTCACCTGGTTGCGGCCGGACGGCGCGTTCAGCGCGCGCGAAATGGCACCGATCGTCGCCGACCTGTTTCTCGGCGGTCTGCTCGCCGTCGACGATCCGCGCCCGACGGGATGTGAAGCGACGCCCTGACTCAGGCGGCCCTATCATCGCGCCGATGCCTGAATTCGACGTGGTGATCATCGGTGCCGGCGCCGCCGGTCTGCACTGCGCCGGCATGGCGGGACAGCTTGGTTTGAAGGTGCTGGTGATCGATCACACGACCAAGGTGGCCGAGAAGATCAGGATTTCCGGCGGCGGGCGCTGCAACTTCACCAATCGCGAAACGTCGCCAGCCAACTTCCTGTCGGCCAATCCGCACTTCTGTCACTCGGCGTTGGCCCGTTACACGCCGCAGGATTTCGTTGCGCTGTTGAAGCGTCACCGGATCGGCTTCCACGAGAAACACCGTGGCCAGCTGTTCTGCGACGACAGTGCTGAAGACGTCATCGCCATGCTGCTGCGCGAATGCGACGCGGGCGGCGTGGTCAGGTGGCAGCCCTGCAGCGTCGAGGCGATTCGCCACGGCAGCGGCGGTTTCGAGCTCGACACGAGCCACGGCACCGTGCGCAGCCCTCGGGTGGTCGTGGCGAGCGGCGGCTTGTCGATTCCCAAGATCGGCGCCAGCGATTTCGGCTACCGAATCGCCCGCCAGTTTGGCCACCGAATCGTCGAAACCCGGCCGGCCCTGGTGCCGATGACATTCGATGCGCAGACCTGGCAAGCATTCGGCGGATTGGCGGGCTCGTCACTGGTGGCGCGTGTTTCAACCGGTCGCGGCAAGTCCAGTGGCGAGTTTGTCGAGGACTTGTTGTTCACTCACCGCGGCCTGAGCGGACCAGCGATGCTGCAAATATCGAGCTATTGGCAGCCCGGGACGCCAGTCACGATTGATCTGGCACCAGAAATCAAGTTGCACACGGCACTGATCGACGCGAAGTCCGGCTCGCGTCGCCACCTGGGCAATTGCCTGACCGAATGGCTGCCACGACGTCTCGCAGACACCTGGATGACCGCCGGGCCACTGCGCGATGCCGCCGATCGGCCGATGGCCGAGTGCCGGGACAAGGACCTGTTGCAGTTGGCCGATTCACTGCACCGCTGGCAGATGGTGCCCAGTGGCACCGAGGGCTACCGCAAAGCCGAAGTGACTGCCGGTGGGGTCGACACCCGGGGGCTCAGTTCCAGCACGATGCAGAGTGAGCGCCAATCTGGCCTCTATTTCATCGGCGAGGTCGTCGACGTGACGGGCTGGCTCGGTGGCTACAATTTTCAATGGGCCTGGGCCAGCGCCGCAGCCTGCGCACGAGAGATGGCGCACCGCAAGATCTGACTGTTGTCGGCCGAAGTCGCAGCAAAATACCTCTCTTCGCACCGGCATGATCTTCTCCGCACTCGACCTGGATTGCGGCACAACATTTCACACGCTATAATCGTCGTCTTTGCTGAACTTCCAAACTCAATCTGTTACATGACTACGATTCGCGTCAAAGAAAACGAGCCATTCGACGTGGCACTGCGCCGCTTCAAGCGCACCATCGAAAAACTCGGTTTGCTGACCGATCTGCGTGCCCGTGAGTTCTACGAAAAGCCGACAGCCGAGCGCAAACGCAAGAAAGCTGCCGCAGTCAAGCGCCATTTCAAGCGCGTGCGCAGCATGCAGCTTCCCAAGAAGCTGTACTGAGTCTGCTTTCGGCTTCGCACCAGAAGCACTGATTCATCGTGAAGCCCGCAGTCGCGGGCTTCGTTGTTTGCGCTGCCATCGTGACTGATTCCGCCATGAGCCTGAAGGACCGGGTTACCGAAGACATGAAGACAGCCATGCGGGCCAAGGATGCGCCGCGGCTGCTGACGATCCGCGGACTGCTGGCGGCCTGCAAGCAGCGTGAAGTCGACGAACGCATCGTGCTCGACGATGCCGCCGTCATTGCAATCATCGACAAGCTGGTGAAGCAGCGCAAGGATTCGATCGCCCAGTTCACCGCCGGCGCTCGGCAGGATCTGGCCGACAAGGAAAGCACCGAGATGGCCATTCTCGAAGCCTATCTGCCGCAACGCCTGGATGCGCAGGCGATCGAAGCCGAAGTCGCGTCGGTCGTCGCCGAGACGGGTGCCACAGGGCCTGCCGACATGGGCAAGGTGATGGCTGCAGTCAAGACGCGTCTGGCCGGCAAGGCCGACATGGGCCAGGTATCAGCCGCCGTCAAACGTGCGCTGACCTCGTGAAGCCTTGAAAATTGTCCCGTAACGGAACTGCGACGATGACGACCCCAGCGATCCAGAACCTCAGCCCCGCCGTCTCCGTTTGCGCCCAGCTCGAGCCATCTGCGATGGCCTGGGCGGCGGCGCAAGGTTTCAAGAGCGTGATCAACAACCGGCCCGACTTCGAGGGCGGCCCCGATCAGCCGACCAACGCCGCGATCGCCGAGGCCGCAGCCGAAGCGGGCCTGGAATACCGCTTTCTGCCGGTCGCCGGCGGCTACCAGTCGCCGCATGAAATCGAGGCGTTTTCAGCATTGCTCGCCGAGTTGCCAGCCCCGGTGCTGGCGTTTTGCAGATCCGGAGCGCGCAGTACCAAACTGTTCGTCGCAGCACAAAGTCTTTGACCGTTCGTCATGCTGAAGGGATGACGGCGTCGCCTCCCGCGCAGTTCCGCGCAATCACTCGCGACAGGCCTGAGTAGCCGGGTCTGAATAGCCGGCGTGTGTTCAGGATGCAGGCATTTGTCATGGCAAACCCCCCGATACCGCTGCCACATGATGCCTAGAATCGGCAAAACCGAACGGAGATCCTGTTGATGCAATTCTTGCTGAAACTATCGAGCGCGATCGACTGGTTTACCCACCGACTGGGCAAATTCGTCGGGTGGCTGGTTCTTGCCGCGGTGCTGATCAGCTCTGGCAACGCGATCATGCGCAAGGCGTTCAATATCGGCTCGAACGCATTTCTCGAGATTCAGTGGTATCTGTTCGCAGCCGTTTTCATGCTCGGGGCGGCTTATGTCTTCCTGCACAACGGCCATGTCCGGATCGACTTCATTTCTTCCAAGCTGAGCAAGCGGCGCAACGCAACCATCGATGCGATCGGCATCGTCCTTTTCCTGATTCCGCTGTGCCTGATCCTGATCAATCTGTCGTGGCCGTATTTCATGCGCACTTATTTATCCGGCGAAATGAGTGAGAACGCCGGCGGACTGATCCGCTGGCCGGCGGTGCTGCTGATGCCGGTCGGCTTCGGCATCCTGCTGGCGCAGGCGGTATCCGAACTGATCAAACGCATCGGATTCCTGGCGGGTGCCCGCGACGAGCCCTTCAGCTACGGTCACGAAAAATCGTCCGAAGAAGAACTGGTCGACGAGATCGCCGCAGCTTCCACGACCAACCCCGAGGCAGCGCGCTGATGACCGCCATTCTTGTCGAGAGCTTCGTCCCACTGATGTTCTGCGGGTTGCTGTTCTTTCTGCTGACCGGCATTCCGGTCGCCTTCGGGCTG
>JBBRID010000087.1:0-11275 GCA_038221635.1 Burkholderiales bacterium | reverse complement strand
GAAACCGCCGTCGAGAAAGCTGGCACCGATGACCGCCTCCAGTGCGTCCGCCAGTATCGAGGCACGCTGAGCGCCGCCGCCGCGGGCCTCGCCGTCGCCCAGGCGCAAGGCGTCGGGCAGATCGAGGGCCAAGGCCACCTTGTGCAGGCTGTCTTCGCGAACCAGATGGGCCCTCACTCGCGTCAGATCACCTTCGTCGGAACCGGCAAAACGGTCGAACAACAGCGCCGAAACCGCCAGGCTGAGGACCGCGTCGCCAAGAAACTCGAGTCGCTCGTTGTGTTCTGCGCCGTGACTGCGATGTGTCAATGCACGGCCGAGCAATTCGACATCGACGAACCGATAGCCGATCCGGGCTTGCAAAAAGTCGAGGGTGCCTAGTTCTTTCACGCGTCGGTGGCGGGCGAGCAGATCGCCGTTGCTTACTGGCCGGACTGGCCTTTGTATTTCATCAAGAGGAAAACCGGCGGGATCAATTCGATCTCGACGTTGTAGGCGAAACCCACCACGAGATTGTCACCGTTCTGGGTTACAAGCAGGTCCTTGCCTGAAATAGACACGATGGCGTATTCGACCGCCTTGATCCGCTCGAAGGCGCTACGCACTTCGGGGACCGTGTTGTAGTTGGCCGCGCCGACCTTGTTGACAGCACGCTTGATCGTCAGATACTCATTGACGGTCGGAAAAACCTTCAAGCCGATCAGCACCGCGGCCCCGATCGCAATCAGGGTGAACAGCAGACCGAACAGACCCATGCCCCGTTGACGTCGGGCGACTGCGCCAGCAAGTTTCATCGAATTCTCCCAATCCCGCTCAGTTGCCGTCCAGATCGATCAAGGCAGCACCACCTTGACCATCAATTGAATCCGCCGATGCGCTTCAGATCGCCGAAATTCATCCAGACGAAGAACGCCCTGCCGACGATGTTGGCATCCGGCACAAAGCCCCAGAAGCGCGAATCCTGTGAATTATCACGATTGTCCCCCATCGTGAAATAGTGCCCGGGGGGGACTTTGCAGGTCACGCCTTCGGCACCATATCGGCAGTTGTCGCGAAAAGGAAAGTCGATCTTGTCTTCCGCCCCATAAAACGGCTGGAATTTTGGATTGACTAGAATCCGGTGTTCGGCACCGCCGAGCTTTTCCTTGAACTCAGGGAAATAGCGCATCATGGTCTCGTCGTAGAAACCGGGTTCGGGCATCCGCTCGGTTGAAACCGGCACGCCGTTGATCGACAAGGCCTGATTGCGGAAACTGACCTCGTCGCCCGGCAGGCCGACGACCCGTTTGATGTAGTCGATGCTCGGTTCCGCAGGGAACCGGAACACCATCACATCGCCTCGCTTCGGATCGTTGTTGTCGATGATCTTCTTGTTGATTACCGGCAGGCGAACGCCGTAGTGAAACTTGTTGACCAGGATCAGGTCGCCGACCATCAGCGTCGGGATCATCGATCCCGACGGGATCTTGAACGGCTCGAACAGAAACGATCGAAGCAGAAAGACGGCCAGAATTACCGGAAAGAGGCCCGCCGTCCAGTCCAGCCACCAGGGCTGCGCAAGCACGGAGCGCCTTGCTTCACTGATGTCGGTATCAACCTGCTTGATGCCGCGCTTGTCCAACTCCCGCGAGCGCTGCGCTGCCTGCCGTTCGAGCTCGGCGGCCGCCTGACGACGGCGCGGTGCGAAGAACAGACGTTCGGCCAGCCAGTAGGCCATTGTCACCATCGACAGAATGAACAGCAGCAGCGCGAAGTTGCCCGTCCACTTGCCCAGATACCACCCACCCAGGTATAGCGTCAACGCGCCATACAGGAAACCTGTCAACAGACTCATCAATCATCCACTTGGAGAATGGCCAGAAACGCTTCTTGCGGAACCTCTACGGAACCGATCTGCTTCATTCGCTTCTTGCCGGCTTTTTGTTTTTCGAGCAGCTTGCGTTTGCGACTGATGTCGCCGCCATAACATTTGGCGAGCACGTTCTTCCGCAGTGCCTTGATTGTCTCACGGGCAATGATGTTGGAGCCGATGGCCGCCTGGATCGCCACGTCGTACATCTGGCGCGAAATCAGCTCACGCATCTTGCTCACGACACCCCGACTGCGAAACTGGCTTTGCGACCGGTGCACGATGATCGACAAGGCATCGACGTTCTCGCCATTCAACAAGATGTCGACCTTGACCACATCTGCGGCACGATATTCCTTGAACTCATAGTCCATCGACGCATAGCCGCGCGACACGCTTTTCAGTTTGTCGAAAAAGTCGAGCACGATCTCGGCCAATGGCATTTCGTAAGTCAGCATCACCTGCCGACCGTGATAAGCCATGTTGATCTGGTTGCCGCGCTTCAGATTGGCCAGCGTCATCACCGGACCGACATAGTCTTGCGGCATATACAACTGCACGGTGACGATCGGCTCCCGGATCTCGTTGATGCGGCCCAGATCGGGCATCTTCGACGGATTCTCGACCTGGATCACCGTCTTGTCGTTGAGTTCGACCTGATAGATCACGCTCGGTGCGGTGGTGATGAGGTCCTGGTCGAATTCCCGCTCGAGCCGCTCCTGCACGATTTCCATGTGCAGCAGGCCGAGAAAGCCACACCGAAACCCGAAGCCGAGTGCCTGGCTGACTTCCGGCTCGTAGCGCAGCGACGAGTCGTTGAGCTTCAGCTTCTCCAGCGCATCGCGCAGCTGGTCGTATTCGCTGGCCTCGGTCGGATAGAGACCGGCAAAGACCTGCGGCTGTATCTCCTTGAAGCCGGGCAGCGCCTCGGTCGCCGGACCCTGGTTGTTGGGCAACTTCTTTTCCACCGTGATCGTGTCGCCGACCTTGGCAGCCTGCAGCTCCTTGATGCCGGCAATGATGAATCCCACCTCGCCGGCACGAAGCGCATCGCGTGCGACCGACTTCGGCGTGAAGACACCGAGCTGTTCGGCACCGTAGGCCGCATTGCTCGCCATCATCCTGAAGCGCTCGCCACGCTTGAGTTCACCATCGACCACGCGCACCAGCATCACCACGCCTACGTAGTTGTCAAACCAGGAGTCGATGATCATCGCGCGCAGCGGTGCATGGGGGCGCCCTCTGGGCGCCGGAATTCGGCTGATGACCGCCTCGAGGATCTCCTCGATGCCCATGCCCATCTTGGCGCTTGCAGCAATCGCCTGCGACGCATCGATGCCGATCACATCCTCGATCTCGGCCTTGGCGTTCTCGGGGTCGGCCTGCGGCAGATCCATCTTGTTGAGCACCGGAATCACATCGACGCCGAGGTCGAGCGCGGTATAACAATTGGCCACTGTCTGAGCCTCGACACCCTGGCTCGCATCGACCACCAGCAAGGCCCCTTCACAGGCCGACAACGAGCGGCTGACCTCATATGAGAAGTCGACATGGCCCGGCGTATCGATCAGGTTCAGTTGATAGACCTGCCCATTTTTCGCCTTGTACTCCAGCGCCGCAGTCTGTGCCTTGATGGTGATGCCGCGCTCGCGCTCGATGTCCATCGAATCGAGCACTTGTGCTTCCATCTCGCGGTCGCTCAAGCCCCCGCAGAACTGGATCAATCGATCGGCAAGCGTGGATTTGCCATGGTCGATGTGGGCAATGATGGAGAAATTTCGAATGTTATTCATGAACGCAGGAAGTGGACGCTGGCCGTCGGCATCGAGCCTCGCCAAGGCGGCATGAACGGCGTCTCAGATCAGCACTTCGCGACCCGCCGCCAATGCAGCGCAGGCGCCTGGAAAGCCGGTGCCGAAGCTAAAAAAAAGGCACGTCGAAATTCTGACGCGCCTTCCAACAAAAGGTTTGGCAACTGCTTGTTGGGCCTTCATTGTAACGAAAAGACTCCGTCAGATTGCTACAAAAGTCTTCGAAATCTTGTCGTTGCAGAGCTCCAACATCGAACTTGTCAACAGTTTATCCACATGATTGGGCAGCTACCCGTTGTCTCGTGAGATGCCCCGACGCTCGTGACGTAAACCATCGTATAACGGGTTCGAATGCAATAGATTCGAGCGATTTGGATGCTAAATTCAGGCAACCACTGGTCCGCAATCCAACTCAAAACATCGATTGAATCTCACGATCGAAGAGGCTTTGTCAATAGCAAAAATGGCCGAATTTCGACAGATGAAAATTCCAGGTGACGATTCGGGATCACTTGTCACAGCGGCGTGCAACTCACCCGTCACCGTTCCCGATCAACGCGCACCCGGCCGAATCACCACATAGTTGATCCATTCGCCACGCCGGA
This sequence comes from Burkholderiales bacterium, assembly GCA_038221635.1. GTDB lineage: Bacteria > Pseudomonadota > Gammaproteobacteria > Burkholderiales > Burkholderiaceae_C > Ideonella_A. The sequence continues at coordinate 7,010 of JBBRID010000087.1, read as the reverse complement.
CCAGCACCGTGACCGGCTTGGCCTTGTCGAGCTTGCCGACCACCGAATCGAATTGTTTTGCACCGGTGATCTCGGTGTTGTCGAGCGACATGATCACGTCACCTTCCCGAACCCCGGCCCGCGCGGCAGCGCCTTCCACGTTTTCAACTCGAACTCCCGACTTCACTTTCAGCTCGCGCTTCTGCGCATCGGTCAACTCGGAAACCGCAAGACCGAGGGCACTCATCACTGGCGTCTGTTTGTTGCCCTCCGATGGCGTCGTCGCACGTTTGGCAGTGGTCGGAGGATCGAACTCGACCACGGTGATGGGCAATTCCTTGTAGGCACCGCGACGGAAAACCTGGATCGTCACCTTCTGCCCAGGCTTGGTATTGCCGATGATGCGAGGCAGATCGCCAGATTTGTCGACCGCCTTGCCCTCGACCTTGGTGATGATGTCGCCCGCTTCGATTCCCCCCTTGTCGGCAGGGCCGCCCGCCTCGACAGCCTGCACCAATGCGCCGCCGGTTTTGCCGAGGCCGATCGACTCGGCGACATCTTTGGTGACCGGAGAAATCTGAACACCGATACGGCCGCGAACGACCCGCCCGCTGGTGCGCAACTGATCGGAAACGCGGATCGCTTCGTCGATCGGAATCGCGAACGAGATGCCCATGAAGCCACCCGAGCGGCTGTAGATCTGCGAGTTGATGCCGACCACTTCACCGCGCAGGTTGATCAGCGGGCCGCCAGAGTTGCCGGGGTTGATCGCCACGTCGGTCTGAAGGAACGGCACATATTCACCGGTGTCGCGCCCCTTGGCGCTGACAATGCCCGCGGTGACGGTATTGTCGAGACCGAACGGCGAGCCGATCGCCATCACCCATTCGCCAACCTTCAGTCGTCCGACGTCGCCGATGCGCACGAACGGAAGACTGGCAGCCTCGATCTTCACCAACGCAACGTCGGTGCGCTTGTCACTGCCAATCACACGAGCCTTGAACTCGCGCTTGTCGGTCAGCGTGACGACCACATCTTCCGCACCTTCGACCACGTGGGCATTGGTCAGCACGAAGCCATCGGCGCTGAGGATGAAGCCCGAGCCGACGCCGCGTTGCTGCGGCTCGCTGGAATCGGGCTGCGGCTGCCCGCGGCGCGGGCTGGGGGTATTGGGCGTCCCGGGGATCGGAATTCCGAAGCGGCGAAAGAACTCGAGCATGTCCTCGTCCATCTCGGGAACACTGCCAGCCCGTGGTGCACGCATGCGCTCGGTGGTTCGGATATTGACAACGGCAGGACCCACGCGCTCAACCAACTCGGTGAAGTCCGGCAGGCCTTGCGCCTTGACCGGACTTGGTGTCAGCCCCATCAGCACAAGGGTTGCCCCGGTCAACCCGGCAGCCAGCAACGCGCGCAAACGCCCGCCCGTGGCAAGCGAAATCGACATCCGTTCAATCGTTGACATCATCATCTTTTCAACCTCATACGAAAAAAATGGGCCCGACTCCTTCAGACCTGCATCGCATCGCGCCCGCCACCCGTGGCTAAGAACAAGGTCAGCTAAGCGCGCGCCTCTGCGCCTCTGCGCCGCTGACCGCGGCCGATCTTCGACTCAGCGTTTGCGATACATCGCCTTCGCAAACGCGCGCAAGGTGGCGTCCGGTACGTCACCGACAACCGTGATCCACCAATCTGCATGCCTGATCATCAAGGTATGGGTGGCGCCGATGCTCGTCAAGACCGGACGCGAATGCCGCTCGGCGTTGTAGGGCTCGATGAAGACCGACACATAGGTCAGTCCGTCGGTGAATATCGCCTGCAGAACCTGCACGGAATTGGCGGTGGAATCGGCTTCGCCGGCACTGAATAATGGACGCTTGATGCAACTGACCCGACGAAATCCGGGCACCGCTTCGCGTTGGGTCCAACCTTCCGCTTCGAGCTCGGTTGCCGAAAAAGTAGGCCGCACGACGCGGTAACCATCAAGCTTCTTCATCGCAACCAGGAACGACTCCGGCTGTGCCTGAATGCCGATGACGACGTCCGAAAACGACGACGACTCGAGCACCTGCCCGTTTCCGTCGATTACATCTTCGCGCAGCAGCAGGCCGGTTTCCTTGTCCGACCAAAGCCGGACGGCGAAACGCAGCTTATCGCGCGGCGTCACGCTCAGAACGTCGGCGATGCGCCCGGCAATCCTCTCGACCCCGACGACGCGCAATTCGTAGAACTCGAGGACCCGTGGCGAACCGCTTTCGAGCAGCGCCGGAAATGATCCCAGCTTCTCACGCTTCTCGACCAGCGCCACACGCTGCTGGGGCCACAGCGTCTGGATCAGGTCATCGTGTCGATAAACCTGTCGCGCCTGGCCGTTCAGCGACTCGATGAGCTCGTATTGGCTCTTGCCGGCCAGATAGTGCGTCATGCGCGCACTGGACATCGAGCCGCCAGCGTGAACGATGAAGGTGCCCTGAAAACTTCGCTGCGCCGGCGCCTGCTGGATACGGGTCAGCCAGCGTTGCGCCTCCGCAGCGGACGCTGCGGGAATCACCGGCACGTTGGGCACGATACCGCTGGCGACGGATTGGGCATTGGACGACGCCGCCCATGCGACAGCACACAGAACCAGTCCGAGGCCGCCGCAAGCCGAACGAAGCAGGGATGCGCGCGCCGCGAGCAAGCCCTTCACCGCGTCCCTGAAGTGCATCCTGGCACGAGCCTCAACGGGTAGGTCCATCGCCGGGGTTGTAGCGCAGATAGGCAGCATGCCCGCCGAGCATCGCGCCATCCGACCACTGCCGGTGAGCGGACAGGTAGCTGTCAAGCTTCGCGTCGCGGATCAACTGGCCACTCGCAACCGTCGGTTGCAGTTCACTGACGAGATCAGCGCGACCCGCTGATCTGGCAGCCACTGCCAAACCAGGCGCGCCTTGTGCGAAAGTCTGTCCTGTGGGCTCAGTGGCCAAAATGCCGGTGTTCGGCTGGCCGAAAAGAGTCACCGCACCGGCGACAACGACCATGAAACCAGCCGCAATCGCGCCGACCGCCGCAACTCGGCGGCGCCCGACCGGCGCCCTGGATGGCGCAACATAGGGAGTAACACCGGGGCGCCCCGGCGCGAGGAGAATCGGCTCGTCAGCCATCCGATTGCGCAGCGTCGCCAGAAAATCGTGAACGTGCGCAGACGACGAAGCGAGGTCGTCCGACCTCAGCACGTCCCCGATCAGGTGGTAGTCATGCCAGCGCTCGCGCGCTGCCGGCTCGTCATGCCATTGGCCGCAGATACGCGCCACCGCGCCCGCGCCGAGTTCGCCATCGGCCATCGCCGACAGATCCTCGTCTTCGGGCGTGGCACCATCAAATCGATTCATCATTTAAAACTCCACCAGCTTCGGGGCAAGATCGGCGCGCGGACAGCGCAAACCAGGAATCGGTTTCGGCCGCTGTCACCAGCGCTCTCCTGCACGTGTATCCAACAAAGGCCTGAGTCGCAACGCGATGGCTTCCCGAGCTCGAAAAATTCGCGAACGAACGGTTCCGATCGGGCAATTCATCAATTCGGCAATTTCCTCGTAACTCAAACCTTCGATTTCGCGCAGCGTAATCGCCTGGCGCAAATCATCCGACAAGGCATCGACTGCGGCGTTGACGGCAGCGGCAACCTGCTTGCCGGCCAACACCGACTCCGGCGTCTCGCCGTCGGTTAGTTCGTTTTCCGTGCGAGAAGTTTCATCATCGTCGTCTCGGGACGCTCGGGCCGTTTCGGTAACCAGCGGGTCACGTTTCAGCTCGACCAGTGACTTCTTTGCGGTGTTGACCGCGATTCTGTAAAGCCAGGTGTAGAAGGCACTCTCGCCGCGAAACTGCGGCAGTGCCCGGTACGCTCTGATGAAGGTTTCCTGGGCAATGTCGGCCACCAGATCGACATCACGCACCATCCGGCCGATCAGCCGCTCGATGCGCCGCTGATATTTGACGACCAGCATCTCGAATGCCTTGACGTCTCCATTCTTGACGCGCTCGATCAGCTGATTATCGGCATCGGCTGCGCTCATTGCTTGGTTTCGAGAGTCCTGTCGTCGGCAACTTCCGGGCCGACCGTCTGGCGGCTGAACACCGCACACCGCAATTCGTGCCAACCGACATCCCGGCTGCCGCGGTGCACCGAAACCCAGCGAACCTTCGCTGGATGATGAGCACCGTCCGGTACGAAACGCAGCAACATTGCCACCTGGAGATCAAGCATGACGCCCAGCCGCCCCGCCACGAGTGGCAGATCGTCGACCTGCGCCGCGGGCGCCCACAGCCATTGCCGCCCGTCCCAGCGCAAGCGACACGGGCGACTGCGCCGGGCATGCAGCGCCAGCAGGATGATCAACACGCCAATCACCAACCAGGCGGTGCGCCAGGGCTCCGCAGGTGCCGAAACGGCAGACAACCACCACGCGACGATCGTGATGAATGAGAGCAGGCCAAGCGCGTCGACCAGCCAAGTCCAGCCCGGCTGGACTGGAATGTCGAGATCGACCGCAGGCAACGTGCGCACAAGGCCAGACCGATGAAGCGGCGCGGTCAGCCGCCTCAGACCCGCTTGAATACGAGGCTGCCGTTTGTCCCGCCGAAACCGAAGTTGTTCTTCAGTGCGTAGTCGATCTTCATTTCACGGGCCGTATTGGCACAGAAATCGAGATCGCAGGCGGGGTCCTGGTTGATGATGTTGATCGTCGGCGGCGCAATCTGGTGATGCAGCGCGAGTACGGTGAATACCGACTCGACTCCTCCGGCACCACCGAGCAGGTGCCCCGTCATCGATTTGGTGGAACTGACGACGAGCTTGTCGGCGGCCGCGCCGAACGCCAGTTTGATGGCGTTCGATTCGTTGAGGTCGCCGAGCGGCGTCGACGTACCGTGCGCGTTCAGGTACTGGACCTGATCGGCAGCGATGCCCGCATTGCGCAGCGCGGCGCGCATCGATCGCTTCGGACCGTCGACATTCGGGGCCGTCATGTGGAACGCATCGGCACCCATGCCGAAACCCGCCAGTTCGGCGTAGATCTTGGCCCCGCGCTGTTTGGCGTGCCCGAGCTCTTCGAGAACCAACACGCCGGCACCTTCGCCGAGCACGAAACCATCACGATCCTTGTCCCACGGCCGCGAGGCGGTCGCCGGATCGTCATTGCGGGTCGACAAGGCGCGCGCTGCCGCGAAGCCGCCGATTCCGAGTGGCGAGACGGTCGCTTCGGAGCCGCCGGCAATCATCACGTCGGCATCGCCGTACTCGATCATGCGCCCGGCTTCACCGATGCAATGCAGGCCGGTCGTGCAAGCCGTGACGATGGCCAGGTTCGGGCCCTGGAAACCGAAATGGATGGACACGTGGCCGGAGATCATGTTGATGATCGATGCCGGCACGAAAAACGGCGTGATCCGACGCGGGCCCTTGGCCATCAGTTCGCCGTGGGTATCTTCGATCAGCGGCAAGCCGCCGATCCCCGATCCGACCAGACATCCGATGCGCTCGGCCTGCTCTTCGCCGAGTTGGTCGTTGACCGGCAACCCGGCGTCGCGCACCGCCTGAATCGACGCTGCGAGTCCGTAATGGATAAAGGTATCCATGTGGCGGGCTTCTTTGGCCGGGATGTAATCCTCGATCTTGAAACCCTTGACCTCGCCAGCGAAGCGACAGGCAAAGCCGGTTGCATCGAACTTGGTGACGTCGGCGATGCCGCTGCGCCCCGCGGTCAGTGCCCCCCAACCATCGGCCACGGAATTGCCCACCGGGCTGACCAGCCCGAGCCCGGTGACTACGACACGTCTGCGGGTCATTCCTTGGCTCCGCGCTGTAGCGACAAATCCATCAGGCCTTCTGGTGCTTCAGCGCGTAGTCGATCGCCAATTGCACGGTGGTGATCTTCTCGGCCTCTTCATCGGGGATCTCGATGCCGAACTCGTCTTCGAGGGCCATCACCAGTTCCACGGTATCAAGCGAATCGGCGCCTAGATCGGCCACGAAGGCTTTTTCGTTGGACACATCCGACTCGGGCACGCCGAGTTGCTCGGCGATGATTTTCTTGACACGGGATTCGATATCGCTCATGACTCCTCCTGGAGTGTGGTCTGAAACAGCCCGGGATTCTAAAGGTAGCACCATGTCGCCACAGCGACCAGGTGAAACCTTATCCGGCCGGGCGAATCCGGAAAGATCAATTCATGAACATGCCGCCGTTGACATGCAACTCGCAGCCAGTGATATAGGCGGCCTGCGGTGAGGCGAGAAAACAGACCGCATGCGCCACATCGGCGGGCTCACCAAGCCGGCCAAGCGGAATCTGCGCTTTCAGCGCCGAGGTCTGGATCTCGGACAATGCACGTGTCATGTCGGTGTCGATGAAGCCGGGCGCAACGCAATTGACGGTGATGTTGCGGCTGCCAAGTTCGCGCGCAAGTGAGCGCGTCATGCCTGCAACACCGGCCTTCGACGCGGCATAGTTGGCCTGCCCCGCATTGCCACTGGCACCCACCACCGATGTGATGTTGATGATCCGTCCGTAGCGTTGCTTCATCATCGGACGAATCGCTGCGCGGCTGGTTCGGAACACGGCCTTCAGATTGGTGTCGAGCACGGCGTCCCAGTCGTCGTCCTTCATTCGCATCGACAGGGTGTCGCGGGTGATCCCGGCGTTGTTGACCAGCACGTGCAGGCCGCCATGCGTCTTCACCAGCTCTTCAACTGCGGCGTCGACCGCTGCCGCGTCCGTGACATCCAGACGCAGCCCTCTGCTGGCACTCGTGGCGCCCGGGGCACCCGGCGAGGCCGCCTGCAGCGCCTCGCCGATCGCCAGCGCGCCGGCCTCGGTGGTCGCAGTGCCGATCACCGTGACGCCCTGCGCCAGCAACTGCATCGCAATGGCCCGCCCAATGCCCCGGGACGCGCCAGTGACCAGCGCGACCTGTCCTGCGAAAGTGGCTTGATTCATGGCGATCCCTGATCAATGTCCATGGCGCATGGAGCCATCAAGCGCCAGCAGTCT
>JBBRID010000086.1:0-11318 GCA_038221635.1 Burkholderiales bacterium | reverse complement strand
CCGGCCGTTCCGCCGGCGGCAAAGTGGATACCGCCGGTGAGCTGCAGGTGCTCGTCGAGCGCCGCGCTGAGGGGCCGGCGCATTCGCATGCCGATCGTCTGCACCGCATCGCTGCTGCCGTTGCGAAAATCCATCTTCGGGAAATGCGCCAGTACCGCTCCCCACTCGATGTCGTCGCGGCGCAATGGCAAGGCGGCGTTCGACGGCTTGGAGGCTACCGGCCGATCGAGCGTGAAGCCCAGCGACACTTGGAGATGGTTGGCGCGGAAGCGGCCGTCAGGCGCGATCGTTCGACCGGCTTCCAGACCGAGCACGATGTCGTTCGGCAGATCCCACCGTGCCGTTGCTGCAAGTTTGATCAGCGCACCACCGCCGGTATCGACCGCGCCACCGCCGGCCATGCCGAGTGCCGCCCGCACGCCAAGGTGCGGCGCAGACGACGTGTTGCCGTGCGCGGCCTGCCACAGCGGCCATTCCTTGCCGATGCCGACCAGCAGCTCGGCATAACCGTCGGCGCCGCCCTGCGCAGCACCGGCGGCTTCGAGGCTGGCGTAGGTGCCGGTGCTCAGCCAATGGTCGGCGCGCAGGCCGCCATAGCCGTGGTGGCCGCCGTTCGAAACACGGTACTGGCCCACATTGAGCCAGAAGCGATCGAAGCCGAAGCCGTTGCGCGAGCCGTTGCCGGCGGCTGCCGAACCCGCCGATTGATACCTGAACTGATCGTCGACAGCGAAGACCAATCCGATCTGGTTGGTGCCGATCCGGCCATCGGGAAAACTGACGCGCGAAGCACTGATTCCCAGCCAGCCCGGACCGACCGGCCACGACCAGTCGAGATGCGGTCTCAGCATCAGCCCCGAACCGACAGCCAGTGCCGCACCGCCGCCACCGCCGACGGCCAGGCCTGCTTCCAGGCGGCTGCCCCACGGGCCATCGGTGCGCCAGATGGCTTCGCCGCCGATCACGAACAGTCCGCCGCGCTGCCCGGTTGCTGCGCCGAAAACCACCGGACCGACCTGCCAGCCATTGCCCACACCAATCAAGGCAGAGGTGCCAACAAGTCCCATTGACTCGTTGCCGGGCAGGCGCAAGCGTTCGGCGCCGACCCGCCAGTTGAGCGGCAGGCTGTGCTGCTCGGCGCTGGGCTTGGCAACCGGTTCCGCGGCGGCCGCTTTCGGCGCGGCGACGATCGAACCGATGCTCAGCGCCGCTGCCAGCGCAGCCGGTAGCACGCGCGAATGGCGCGGCAAAAACCGGGCTCGGCTGGGGCGCGCGGCGTTATCGGCGCCCGGCATCATGCGAATAGTCGGATTTGGCAAGGCGTGTCCATGGATTCGCCCAGTTGGCGGCGGCGAACCCTAACATGCCACATGCCCAAGCTCACCAGCTCGGCACTGAAAAGCGATAGGTCACGCCGATCCCGACGTAGTCCGCTCTGAACTTTTCCTTGACTGCGCCCAGGCGTGCCAAGGTTTGCCCCGCCGTGGCATAGAGCGCCAGTCGATCGCTCACGCCGTAGTTCATGCCAACTCCTGCCTTCAATATCGGGCCGTTCGGGTTGGCTCCGATCAGCAGCTGGCCGAAGAATCGGAAGCGATCGGTCTTCTCGTATCTGGTCTGTACACCCACGCCGCCGACAAGCTCTCCATACCCCGGAAAACCCAGATAAGACGTGTATGCGCCGCTTACCTGGAGCGGTATATAGACATGATCGTTGATGATCTTGTCCATCTGGATTGAAAGCATGTTCAGCCGAATTTGATCATCACCTCTGAACTTCACGTTGAATTGGGTCTGCTGAAACAGATTGAACCGGTATCCGTTGTAGAAGCCGCTTCCTCCGAGGCTTCCATCTGAAGCGTGAATATGGTAGTTCAACGCAGCACCGAAGGTGTAGTTCCTAGACGATGCCTTTGGGGCATACATATACCCTGCCGACAGCGTGACTCCAAGATTCTTTGTGATCAGATATTCGGCGGATACTTTCGGATAAACGAGCAAGCCGGGGCCGGTGTCGATAATTTCGGGGGCATATCCGCCGGACCCGATGGCCAACTGGCCATACAAGGCGACCCGGGGTGACAGTACAACCCGATACCCCGCCCCTCCAAAAGCCTGGTTGTACAAGGGCCTTCCACGGTAACCGGCAGCCGCATTGAAGAACCAATAGCTGTTCTTCGTCATGAAATGCGAGAACTGCATGTCGATCATGTTGATGGTGCTCTTGTTCGAGCCCACTGGATCGATCTGATCGAGATTGTCGAGCCCCAGGCTCAACATGTTTTCTCCGTCCGGCCCTTGAGCATCCAGCGTCGACAGTGACGCTCGTTCGCCCGCAAGCGAATACGATCCGATCGCGTATGAAAATGGTGCTTGAACGTATAGATTGAGCTGGGAATGATTGATTGCAGAATCAGTGAACTTCACCTTGGAAATGTGTGCACCGACCGAAAAGTCTCCGAAGTCGTAGCCGAGGCCGGCGTAACCCTTGATGAACCCCCCGGTGCCGGAAATGATCCGGCTCTGCTGCACACTTTTGCCGCCGCCGCCGCCGCCCAGAGAAAGTCCGGCATCGGCAAACAGATTTCCGAAAATCTTGCGCTGGACATGAGCGGTCGCGTCGAACACCATGAAGCCGCCATACTCCCCCTTGAACAAGGGTGCGTGGCCACCGATACCGACATACAGCCAATCGTTGAATCGGTTCAGCACGTGGAAGCCGATCAAATCGAGCGACTTGTTACCCGCAACCGGAATGATCTGGTAATCCAGCATCACCATCGCCTCGGCCCGAGTGGCCTTGGCGACCTTCGAGGGCTGCAGACTTGCTGGCGCCTGCCCTTCGCCCGAATCCGGGATCGCCGTTTGATCCAATCCGGAAGCGGGCGCTCCGTGAGCCGCCACACGAGCGGTGGCAACGAGCAGAAGAGCCGTCAAAGCCATCCAACTGGACATTCTTCCATTCACGGAACGTTCCTTCCTGAGATGCCCTGCGCCACATTGAAAGTGAAGAATCCGGCCGACCTGCCCAGCGTCATGCATTGCACGCAGATGCTGCACGTCCAGCAGTGTGCGCGCGTTGGCCAAACCCTGCTCTGCCGGAAACCCGCTGATGACTTGAACCACCTTAACTGATAACGAGCGAAATTCCTGACCGACGCGGCTCCCCATTGATGGCCCGGCGACAATCGAACGATGGCCAAGGAACGATCCGTCTACACCTGCACCGAATGCGGTGGCACCAGTCCGCGCTGGCTCGGCAAATGCCCGCAATGCCAGGCCTGGAATACGCTGGAGGAAGGTGTTGCCGAAGCCGCCGGCGCCGCGAAACACCGCTATCAGTCATTAACGCGCAGCCAGCCGGTGGCAACGCTCAGCGAAATCGATGCGGCCGATGTCGCGCGCACGCCGACCGGTCAGGAAGAACTCGACCGCGTGCTCGGTGGCGGTGTTGTCGCCGGCGGCGTGGTACTGATCGGTGGCGACCCCGGCATCGGCAAGAGCACGTTATTGCTGCAGGCCGTTGATGCCTTGTCGCACCAGATGAAGGTCTTGTACGTGACCGGCGAAGAAAGCGTCGCGCAGGTTGCGTTGCGGGCGCGGCGACTCGGTCTGACCGGCAATTCGGTTCGGGTGCTGGCGGAAATCAACCTCGAGAAGATCCAGGCGACGATCGCCGCCGAACAACCCGCCTTCTGCGTCATCGATTCGATCCAGACGCTTTATTCGGAGCAGCTGACCTCCGCGCCCGGCTCGGTGGCGCAGGTGCGCGAATGTGCGGCGCAGCTGACGCGCAGCGCGAAAACCGGCGGCACGACGATGGTGCTGGTCGGGCATGTCACGAAAGACGGCACGCTGGCCGGGCCGCGTGTGCTCGAGCACATCGTCGACACGGTGCTGTATTTCGAGGGTGACACGCACAGCAGTTTCCGCCTCGTTCGCGCGATCAAGAACCGCTTCGGTGCCGTCAACGAAATCGGCGTCTTCGCGATGACCGAACGCGGCCTGAAAGGCGTCAGCAATCCCAGTGCGATCTTTTTGTCGACGCATGGCGAGCCGGTCGCAGGTACCTGCGTGCTGGTCACGCTGGAAGGCACGCGGCCGATGCTGGTGGAGATCCAGGCGCTGGTCGATTCGGGTGGCCCGAGCCCGCGTCGCCTCAGTGTTGGTCTCGATCGGGATCGTCTGGCGATGATGCTGGCGGTTCTGCACCGCCATGCCGGCATTGCCTGCATGGATCAGGATGTGTTCGTCAATGCGGTCGGTGGTGTGCGCATCAGCGAGCCGGCGGCCGATCTTGCCGTGATGCTGGCAATCCAGGGCTCACTGCGTGGCAAGCCTCTGCCGCGCGGCTTTCTGGCATTCGGCGAAGTTGGCTTGGCCGGCGAAGTGCGGCCGGCGCCACGTGGCCAGGAGCGCTTGAAAGAGGCGGCCAAGCTCGGTTTCAGCGTCGCCATCGTGCCAAAGGCCAACGCGCCGAAGAAGGCGATCGAGGGGCTGACGATCCATCCCGTTGATCGCATCGAGCAGGCGATCGAACTCGTACGGAGCCTGTGATGCGTCAGGAGTGGATGATCCGGATCGGCGCGCTGATCGCGATCGTGGTGGTCTGGCTGCGCTTCGGTTGGCAGGCGGCGCTGCTGCTGTTCAGTTTCGGTGCCTTCTTGCTGATGCTGCAGTTCAGCCGCACGCTGCGCGCCTTGCGCGATGCCAGCGGCTCGCCGGTCGGACACGTCGGCAGTGCGGTGATGTTGAATTCGAAGCTTCGCAAGGGCATGCGCCTGTCCGCTATCCTCGGGCTGACCGGCAGCCTGGGCACGGCCGTCAAGCTCGCCGACGAGACCGTCAAGGGACCGGTCGTCGAGAGCTTTCGATGGCGCGATGCGGGCGCGGTGAGCGTCGACGTCGAGCTGGTCGACGGTCGCGTCGAGCGCTGGTCACTGGAGCGGCCGCCTGAGGTTGATGGGGCTGACGATGCTGCGGTGGCAACCGGGCATCCTAGAATCACAGACCCACCAAGTTGAAGAGGCAACCCCATGTCGATGTCTGACCGCGACGGCAAGATCTGGATGGATGGCGAGCTCGTCGAGTGGCGCGACGCCAAGATCCACGTTTTGAGCCACACGCTGCACTATGGCTGCGGTGCATTCGAAGGCGTGCGCGCCTACAACACCGCGCAGGGAACGGCCATCTTCCGCCTGCGCGAGCACACCGAGCGCCTGTTCAACAGCGCGAAGATCCTGCGCATGAAGATTCCGTTCAGCATGGAGCAGGTGATGGACGCGCAGCGCGAGGTGGTGCGCGTCAACAAGCTCGAGAGCTGCTACCTGCGCCCGCTGACCTGGATCGGCGACGAGCGCCTGGGCGTCAGCCCGAAAGGCAACACCATCCACCTGATGGTTGCCGCCTGGCCCTGGGGCGCCTACCTCGGTGAGGATGGCATGAAGCGCGGCATTCGCGTCAAGACCAGCAGCTATACCCGGCATCACGTCAACATCACGATGACGCAGGCCAAGGCGGTCAGCAACTACACCAATTCGATCCTGGCCAACATGGAAGCGCTCGACGACGGCTACGACGAGGCGCTGCTGCTCGACGCCTCCGGTTTCGCCAGTGAAGGCGCGGGCGAGAACCTGTTCATCATCAAGAAGGGCGTGGTCTATACGCCTGACCTGTCGGCCGGTGCCTTGAACGGCATCACCCGCGACACCATCCTCGCGATCTGCCAGGATCTCGGCCTGAAGCTGGTCGAGAAACGCATCACGCGCGACGAGATCTACATCAGCGACGAGGCTTTTTTCACCGGCACCGCTGCCGAAGTCACGCCAATCCGCGAACTCGACCGCATCGAGCTCGGATCCGGCTCGCGCGGGCCGATCACCGAAAAGATCCAGTCAGCGTTCTTCGATATCGTCAACGGCCGCAACCCGAAGTACCTCGAGTGGCTGAGCAAGGTCTGAGCTAAGGAGCGAGCATGAAAGAACCCGTTGCGGTGGTCGAAGTGGCCGCGGAGGACATGGCCGGGCCTGGGGCGATCTACTGTCCCAGCCCGAAGATGGCGCTCTGGAGCACCCATCCCCGCGTCTTTCTCGATATCGGATCCACTGGTGAAACCAAGTGCCCTTATTGCGGGACGGTTTATCGCATCAAGGCCGGCGAGAGGTTGCACGCACATTGACCGCGCCGCTGGCGCGGCAGCCGAACCCGCGGCCGGCGCGTGCTCCCGGGATGGCTGAGAGGCCACGCGCTGCGGTGACCCGTAGCCTGTTGATCGCGCCGCAATGGATTGGAGACGCGGTGATGAGCCAGCCGCTGCTGGCACGGCTGGCGGCGCGTGGCGAACGGGTGACGGTGGCCGCATTGCCCTGGGTGGCGCCGGTTTTTCGCGCCATGGAAGATGTCGATCAGGTGATCGAATTGCCGTTTTCCCATGGTCGCCTCGACCTCGCGGCCCGGCTCCGGCTTGCAGCACAGTGGCGCGGTCGTTTCGACGTCGCCTACGTGTTGCCGAACTCGTTGAAATCGGCGCTGCTGCCGTTTCTGGCGCGAATCCCGCGGCGCATCGGCTACCACGGCGAATCGCGCTGGGGCTTGTTGACCGAACGTCTGTCCAACCCCGTCGGCCGTCCGCCGATGGTTGCCTTCTACAGCGCGCTGGCCGGTCCGCTGTCGATCGAAAACCAGAACGCCCGACCCCGTCTCGTCTTTCCGCAGCTCATGCTGGACGCATTCACGGCCGAGCAGGGTCTGACCGCCGGCGGCTACTTTGCGTTTGCGCCCGGCGCGGAGTACGGACCGGCCAAATGTTGGCCCGCTGCTCACTATGCAAGCCTGGCGGCAAGCCTGCACCGGCGCCATGGTCTGCCGGTGCTGCTGCTCGGCTCGGCCAAGGAGCGGGAGGCGTGCGAGGGCATCGCGGCGGCGGCCGATGCCGTGTCGCCGGGTGCCTGCAAGGTGTTGTGCGGCAACCTGCAGCTGATCGATGCGATGGCCTTGATTGCCGGGGCGCGCGGCGTGGCCAGCAACGACTCTGGTCTGATGCATGTAGCGGCGGCGTTCGGTGTGCCACAGGTTGCGATGTTCGGCTCGACCAGCCCTGAACACACACCACCGTTGAATCGACACGCCGCGGTTCTGTGGATGAAGCAGGAACTGGCACTCGACTGCGCGCCGTGTTTCGATCGCGTTTGCCGCTTCGGCCACACCCGCTGCCTGACCGAACTGCCCCCGCAGCGCGCTGAGCAAGCGCTCGAAGCGATGATGGCAATTCGGTAGGAGCGGCTTCAGCCGCGCTTCGGGCTTTTCGAAAAGGCGCAACGTGTGACACCCTAGTCCTAGTCCTAGTACGCCGGCACAGAGATTTCGAAACACGAAAGCGCGTTTTCGACCCGACGGCGGCGTTGCAAATCCTCGCGATACCACGAGGTATCGCTGCGGTTTGCGCCTTGCCATCGGGCCGAATCCATCGCCTTCGTCATGTTCCGAAACCTCTACGCCGGCGTACTAGTCCGGAAGCGCGGCTGAAGCCGCTCCTAACGTAACTCAGCGGACTCGAAGCGATTGAATTCTGTGGGAGCGCCTTCAGGCGCGATGCCCCCTGGCCTTGCCCAGAATCGCGCCCGAAGACGCTCACACAAAATACCTCAGGTGCCGAACTTGCCAGAGTAAAGAACCGGCCCTGTCGGCGCGCCGGTGGGTGAACCACCGGGCGGCTCGAGGCTGACGGCCAAGCCGATTGCGCCTTCGAGCAGCTTGTCGCGCTTGACGACGGTGGCTGCGTCCGCAGCGATCAAGCCGAGCGATGTCGGTGCGCCGTTGGCCGGCAGTGCCCACAGTTCAAGGGCGCGGTCGGACTGCACGGCCACGTTGACCAAGGGGCGTGTCACAACCGCCCGGCCATCGCCGCTGATGCTGGCGACGAACGAAGCCGGCGTCACGTTGCCACCACCGGCTGGTGGCGATGTCGCATTCAACACCACGATGATCGGTGGCTGGACCGCGGCCGGATTAGCGAGCAGCATCAGCGCGCTGAGTGCGGCCACGCTGGCAAACCCGGACACACCGCGCCAGAATGTCACGCCCTGCCACCAGCGGCCTCTGCGCGCCGGTGCGGGGCGTGCGTCGATCCTGGCCTCGATGCCTTTCCAGACCTGGGCAGGTGGTGCCTGCGGGCTGATGGAGGCGCTCAGCGGCGCCAGTCGATCCTGCCATTCGTGCACCGCAATGCGCAGCACAGGGTGTGCCGGCAACAGCGTCTCCATGCGTCGCCGGGCCGCACCGCGCAGCGTGCCTGACACATAGTCGGCAGCCAGTCGGTCGGCGAGTTCGGGGCGGCTGTAATCCATTGGATTTGACCCTACTCGCGCGCGCCGTCGGCGTCCAGGCAAGGTTTCAAGGCCTGCAAGGCGCGACGCACCCAACTTTTAACTGTGCCCAGTGGCTGGGCCATTGTTTCCGCGATCTCAGCGTGGCTCAGGCCGTCGAAATAGGCCAGCGCAAGGCTTTGCCGTTGCGGTGCGCTGAGGTCTTCCATGCACCGTTGGAGCTGGCGGGCAAGCGCAGCCTGGTTCAGGAGTTCCAGCGGGCCTGGCGCGTCGTCTGCGGTCTCGTCATACACATCAATGCCCTCGTCGGTGCTGCCGTGGCTGCTGGTCAACCGGGGTTGGCTGCTGGCGCGGCGCAAGCTGTCGATCGCGCGGTTGCGGGCAATGCTGGTCAGCCAGGTCATTGGCTGGCTCTGCGCTGCATCGAAGCCGGATGCAGCACGCCAGACATTGACATAGACCTCTTGAAGAATATCCTCCGCTTGTGCCCTGTCGCGATTGATACGCAGGATCACGGCAAACAGATGCGAACTGCTGCGCTGATAGACGGTGGAGAATGCTGCGCGGTCACCGAGCCCGGCCCTGGCCAGCAATTGTGCGAGCTCTTCGCTTTTGCTGGACCATTCTTGGGAACGTGGCATGTGGCTGAATTCTAGGCCCCTGCGGTGAGGTGCACGGTCCGTACAATTGCAGCACCATGTCACTGGAACCCGATCCTCACGCATTCGCAGTCAAGTGCTGTGTTGGGAGCGTCGTGGCTGCATCAGAAAGCTGAATCGCAATGGCAGCGCGCAAACCCGCGGTGGTCCACCTCGCGTCGCCTGACGAGATGGAGCAGCAGTTCTACGAAGCCTTGCAGCAGGGCGATGTCGAGCGGCTGATGGCGATCTGGTCCGACGATGATGACATCGCGTGTGTGCACCCTGGCGGATCGCGACTGGTCGGTCCGCGGGCCATCCGCGCCAGCTTCGAAAGCCTCTTCAACAACGGCCCGATCGAAGCCGAGCCACATCACGTACGCCGCATGCAGACCCACTCGACCGCGGTTCACAGCGTCGTCGAGCGCCTGCGGGTGATCACCGACGCAGGCCCGCAGACCGCCTGGGTGCTGGCAACCAATGTCTATGTCAAGACCGGTCTCGGTTGGCGGCTGGTGGTTCACCATGCCAGCCCCGGGTCGGCCAGCGAGGCGAGCGAGATCGGCGAAACGGCATCGGTGCTGCATTGAGTCCGACGACGATGAACGCCTACCGGGCGCCGCTCTGGCTGGCCGGCAACCAGGGCGTCGGCGGCAACCTGCAGACAGTCTGGCCCGCGCTGTTTTCGCGCAACCACCTGGGCATCGCACCGCGCTTCGAGCGCGAGCGCTGGGCCACGCCCGACGGCGATTTCATCGACCTCGACTGGCATCGCTCACAAGTTGACGCCGCGGCTGGCCAGCGCAGGCTGCTGGTGCTGTTCCATGGCCTCGAGGGCTCGTCGGCGAGCCCGTATTCGCAGGCCTTTGCGAGCCATGCCCAGCGCTGCGGCTGGGATTTTGTCGTGCCACATTTCCGCGGCTGTTCCGGCGAGCTGAATCATGCGCCGCGGGCCTATCACTCGGGCGACCACGAGGAGATCGGCTGGATCCTGGCGCGCCTGCGCGAGCTGCATCCAGTCAGCGCAGGCCCGTTGTTCGCTGTCGGCGTCTCGCTCGGCGGCAATGCCTTGCTGCGCTGGGTCGAGGAGGCGGGCGACGGCGCGTCAGCGACGCTGCGGGCTGCGGCAGCCGTTTCGTCGCCGGTCGATCTGGCGGCCGGCGGGCACGCCATCGGCCGTGGTTTCAACCGGCTGGTCTACACCAGAATGTTTCTGCGCAGCATGGTGCCCAAGGCGCTGGCCAAGCTGGCCCAGCACCCCGGCCTGTTCGATCGCGATCGCCTGCTGGCCGCTCGCAGCCTGTACGATTTCGACAACGTCTTCACGGCGCCGCTGCACGGCTTTCGCGATACCGACGACTATTGGTCGCGTGGTTCGGCCAAGCCGCATCTGCAGCGGGTGCGCATCCCGACGCTGCTGCTGAATGCCCGCAATGACCCTTTCATCCCTGCCGCTTCATTGCCGCGCGAGAGCGAAGTCGGGCAACATGTGCGGCTGTGGCAACCGGCCCACGGCGGGCATGTCGGTTTTCCGGCTGGTTGGCCGCCGGGTGAGGTGCTGACGATGCCGCAGCGCGTCATGGCCTGGCTCGACGCGCCTGATCTGGGCTGATATTTTTTGGGGAACCGATGGACGATATCGTCAAGGCTGCATTGTTGAAATGGCCCAACGTTCCGGCCTGCCGCGGCTGGCTGGCGCTGGATGCGCGCGGCGAGTGGTACATGCGCGACGAGCCGGCGCAGGCGGCCGGCGCCTTTCCGCAGTCCAAGGGCAGCCACATCGAACACCAGAAGCTGCGCGATTTCATCGAACGCAACTATGCGGCCGATGCCGATGGCGCGTGGTTTTTTCAGAACGGGCCGCAGCGGGTCTATGTCGAACTCGAAGCCGCTCCGTGGATCTGGCGGCTCACGCCCGACGCAACAGCGGGTGTCACCATCACCAGCCATACCGGCAAAGCTGCCCAATTTTCAGAAGCACTGACCGATGATGCTGGCCGCCTTTTCCTGGTCACTGATCTCGGCCTTGGCCTGGTGCACACGCAGGACATGGAGATTGCCGCCGGCATGGTCGAGAACGAAACCTGGACCGTTGCAGAAGTGCCGTTCGCGGCGTTGCCGGACCGTTACGGCTTCGTGTTGAGTCCGCAGGCCGGCGCGGCGGCCTGCGCAGAGAACTGACGCCACAAAAAAACAAGCCGGCAAAGGTACCGGCTTGCGGGTAGCAGGAGTCGCGCGTTTATTTGACCGTGCTGATCATGTAAGCCACCGTTTCCTTGATCTCGGCATCACTTGCGCTCGACCCGCCTTTTGGCGGCATCGCGCCTTTGCCCTTGATCACGCTGGCGGTCAGGCC
>JBBRID010000085.1:0-11319 GCA_038221635.1 Burkholderiales bacterium | reverse complement strand
GCCCGGCCCTTGGCCAGCTTTTCACCGATCAGGACCACCAGTGTGAACAACGCTGCTGTGATCAGCAGGATCGCCAGGTATTGCGGCGCGAGGTCGCCAATCCCTGCCTTGGCCTGCCTGCAGGCTGCGAATACGAAAACCCAGCGGCTTGAACAGGTTTGACACCGGCACTGCGGAGGTATCGGGCGGCAAAGCACCAGGCGCGTGCGTTCCTGTGCACTCGAGCGCCATCGTCTGACCGACCTGCAAGTCTTCGACCCTGATCTTGAAGCACAGGGCACCCTTGAGTGAATTGGTTCGGACGGTGGTGACGCGCGACCTGGCACGCCTGAAGGATTTTTCGAGCCGCTTTGTCGGGAGCGGCCACGGATGGGAGCGCGCGCCCGTAGGCGGCAGCCAGGAAGTCTCCGGCTTGGCTTCATCAATCAACCTGATGCTCGACCGCCTCGACGAGCAACACTCCACGCTGCTTCTCAAGCGCGAAAAACTGAGTCAGCTGACCGAAGCACTGCGCGCCGCAGACCGCCGCAAGGACGATTTTCTGGCGATGAGACCGCCGCCAGCTCGGGCATCGCCGCAAATGGTTTTGTTCGAGCGTCTCCAACGGCGGTTCATGACAGCCTGATCCTTGCCTCGATCGGTACCGGCGCATCAGTTTTTTGCCTTGGTCGTAGGACACGTCCCGGGCATCTTCCGCGGCCCTGTCTGATGTGCGGCACTCCCGCCGTTTCGGATACTTCTATCCGGTAGACAAGCGCGGCTGATGCCGGTATCTGACAGCCCCGCGCATGGAATATCCGATCTGGAGCACACGACATGATCAAACATTCACTCATCGGCGGCCTGCTGGCAGCAGCCGTGGTTCTGGCCGGTTGCGACCGGCGCCCCTCCAATCCGGATCTGCCGAAGACAGAAACGACCGCGTCGATTCCGGTGCCGCCGGTTGCCGATACGTCGCTGCCATCGGCATCCGCGGCATTGAACGCTCCGGACGGCAAACCGCAATCGCCGCCGACCGCCGTGATCGATAACGCGGCGATGTCGAAAGCCACCGAATCGGCGGCGATGCCGGTTGGCGGGCAAGCCAACGACCACTCCGCGCCAAAGGCCGGAGAGGCCGCGAGCGCGGCATCGCGCTGACGCCGGACTAACGGCCCCCTTTGCATTGCAGCGGGTGGTGAAGCAAGCCACCATGGTGCACAACGAGTGGGTTCCACGCGCGCTACAGTTGCCGGTATAAAAACAAGCGTGCATCGTGGCAACCCGATGCCAGATCCCATGCCGCCGATTCAAGCACTGATCTTCGATGTATTCGGCACGCTGGTTGACTGGAGAACGTCGATCGCGCGCGAGGCACGGGCTACTCTTTCACCACTCGGAATCGACGTCGACTGGGACGGGTTCGCCGATGCCTGGCGCGGCCAGTATCAACCGGCGATGGAAGAGGTTCGCAACGGCATCCTGCCGTTCAGCAAGCTCGATGTACTGCACCGCCGCAACCTCGATGTCGTGCTGAAGCAAGCCGGACTCGATCAGGTCGATGAGGCAGCGCGTGTTCATCTGAATCAGGCTTGGCATCGCCTGGATGCATGGCCTGATGTGCAACCTGGGCTGGCGCGATTGCGCACCCGGTTCAGGCTTGCGCCTTGTTCGAACGGCAACATCTCGCTGATGGTGGACTTGGCGCGGCGCAACGGGCTGGTCTGGGACGCCATCCTCGGTGCCGAAGTGGCGCGCGACTACAAGCCCAAGCCGGCCGTCTACCTTCATTCATGCGCGGCGTTCGATTGCGCGCCCGAACAGGTGATGATGGTGGCCGCACATTCATCCGATCTGAAAGCTGCGGCCGCGTGCGGCTTGCGCACCGCCTTCATCGCCAGGCCCGACGAACACGGTCCGGGGCGCGGTGAAGCGGCGGCCACCGTGCCGGTCGACTACAGCGCTGCGAGTCTGGTCGACCTGGCCACACAACTTGCCGGAGACTGAACGGCGCTGTTTCAGACCGGCCCGTGGGCCACGGCGGCAGGATCGGGCCGAGCCCGCAGCGCCCAGGCGACGCCGGCAATCAGCAGCGCGATGCCGACCAACGTTTGCGGCGTCGGCCAATCGCCGCGCAGTGCAAAGGCGTAGGCCAGTGCCGCCAATGTTTCGAACACGATCAATTGTCCGGCGAGCGTTGGCGGCAGACGCTGGCTGGCCTCATTCCAGCACAAGGTGCCCAGCCACGACGACATCAGGCCGATGGTGAACATCAGCGCAACGTACTGCGCGGCCCGCGGGCCGAACGGCATCTCGAAATCGGCACCGCTGCCCGCTGTCCATAACCACAAGCCGGCGTAGCCGATCACGGCCAGCGGCAAGGTTGCAAGGCCTTGTGCCGTGGCCCAGCTGCGTGGGCTGCGATCGGCGTGGGCGCGTAGCCACTCAGCGTTGCGGATCGGGTACCAGGTCCAGCAGACAACCGCGCCGACCGCCAGCAAGGCACCGAGCAGATAGGTTGACTTGTCGACCGCCGGATCAATGCTCACCCGATGCAGCTCGGCATCGTTGACCAGTGCGATGCCGGTGCCGATCATCAACAGCGACGGCAGCATACGCGACCAGGGCACGCGCGCTTCGACGCGGGTGCCGACGCGCTGGCCACGCAACCGGGCCGTGATCGCGATCACCACCGGCAGCGTGCCGATGATCATCGTCGGCAACGGACCGCCTGCGCGTTGCAGTGCGCTTGACAGAAACAGGTAATAGATGACATTGCCGACCGCTCCGAGTTTCAGCGCCTCGATCCAGTCTGCGCAGGTCAACTCGCGCAGGCGTCGACGGTCGAGCCAGCCGAGTGGCAGCGCAATCAGGCCAAATGCCAGGTAACGTCCGAAGGTATGCATGGCGGCCGGATAGTCGGGCAACAACAGCGGACCGACAAACACCAGGCCCCACATCAGCCCGGCGGCCAGTGCGAATGCGGTGCCGGCGAAAAGTCCTGGATTCATCGGCAGGATTGTCGGGTAGGCCCGTCGGGCCGGCCCTCGACGCTGGCCTTGGCCGCTGCGGCACGCGCAGGCCGTGATGCTTCGGTGTGCGCCGAAACATCAAGGGGTGCCGATGCCGCAAAGTGAGGGTTACCGCGCCGAATTGAAGGACGACGCCGAGGGACTGGCCAATTTCGAGATGGCGCAGGCGCAGCATTTCATCCTGCGAGAGGAGCGCAGCTGGCTGCGTAATGTCAGCGGCACGCGCAACCAGCCACGCCTGCAGGCGCCATGACAGCTGCCATGCCGCCCGCCGCGCACGTGCCCCGCCTGGCACGGGCGGCTGCGATGATTGCCGATCCGGCCCGTGCGCGCATGCTGGCGTACCTGCTGGCGGGCGAATATGCCAGCGCCGGTGAGCTGGCCAAGGTGGCCTCGGTGACAGCGGCCACGGCCAGCCGCCGACACCGAACGGTGTCAAGGTGTTTATCCTTCTGGAAGAGCTGGGCCTGCCGTACGAGCCACACCGCTTGGCCTTCGACAGCAACGACCAGCTGTCGGACGAGTTTTTGTCGCTGTACCCGAACAACAAGATCCCGGCCATCATTGATCCGGACGGCCCCGGCGGCCAGCCGCTGGCGCTGTTCGAGTCGGGTGCGATCCTGCTGTATCTGGCCGAGAAGACCGGCCGCTTCATCCCCGCCGATCCGGCCGGCCGCTACGAGGTATTGCAGTGGTTGATGTGGCAGATGGGCGGCATCGGCCCCATGTTCGGGCAGCTTGGTTTCTTTCACAAATTTGCCGGCCGTGAGTACGAAGAGAAACGCGTTTCCAGCAGGTGGCCCGGGTGCTGGACAACTTCGTCCAACGGCCGGCGGTGATCCGCGGGCTGGCGATTCCAGCCGCGCTGGCCAGCTGATTCAGCCCGCCAGCCTCAAGCGGGCGAAGTGATCGATCAGGTGGCGGCCATGCAGTTGACCATCCACTGGATGCCGAAGCGGTCGGTCAGGCTGCCGAATTGGGCGCCCCAGAACATGTCCTGCAAGGGCGTGCCGATGGAGCTCGGGGCACCCCCCTAGATCGCAACCGGGGAGGGATGCGCTCTGACACCCCTTGTGGGGATAACGGCCCGGAATGGCCTGCTTAGACTGGCTCGACCACAACGTACCCAGCGAGGCCAGGCAAGCGATTGAAAGGCAACCCGTCCTCGAAATCAAGCCCTGGAATGCCGTGACCGCTACTGTCCAAGCCTCGATCGACGTGCCCTTTCAAGTGGCACGAAACCATCCCGAGCAAGGCGCCCGCGGCGTCGCGCTCGACTCCGGCTTCGAAGCGCTTTGCCTGCTGGCCAGGTTGCATCACACCGCAGCCGATCCACAAAGCCTGCGCCACCAGCTGGGCAAGTCGCCGAGCGAACCGACGACATCCAGCGACCTTCTGCTGGCCGCTCGACACTTGTCGCTGAAGGCGCGCCATGCCAAGAAGACCATCGACGGCCTTGCGCGCATGCCGCTGCCAACGCTGGTCATCATGCGTGACGGCAGCGTTGCCGTGCTGGCGCAATCCGACGGCAAGCGGCTGCTGCTGCAGGAATTTTCATCCGCTGAACAGAGCCGCCCGAAGATCGAACCGATCGGCAGCTTTGCCGAGCGCTGGAGCGGCGAACTGATCCTGGTGACAAGCCGCGCGTCACTGGCCGGCGAGCTGGCGCGTTTCGATTTCAGCTGGTTCGTGCCTGCGCTTGTCAAATATCGGCGGTTGCTCGCAGAGGTGTTTGTCATCTCACTTTTCCTGCAGCTGTTTGCGCTGGTCTCGCCCTTGTTCTTTCAGGTGGTGATGGACAAGGTGCTGGTGCACCGCGGCCTGACGACACTCGATGTGCTGGTTCTCGGCCTGGTCGTGGTGGTTGTTTTCGAGAGCGTGCTGACGGCATTGCGCAGCTACATCTTCAGCCATACCACGAGCCGCATCGACGTGGAGCTGGGTTCCCGACTTTTTCGCCACCTGTTGAACTTGCCACTGGCGTATTTCGAGGCCAGACGCGTCGGTGATTCAGTGGCGCGCGTGCGCGAACTCGAGAACATCCGCAGCTTTCTGACCGGCAACGCGATCACGCTGGTGCTCGACCTGATGTTCTCGCTGATCTTCGTGGCGGTGATGTTGTTCTACAGTGTGCCTCTGACGCTGATCGTCATCGCCGGCCTGCCGCTGTATTTCGGCCTGAGTCTGTGCATCGTGCCGATGCTGCGTGCCAGATTGAACGAGAAGTTTGCGCGCGGCGCGGAGAATCAGGCGTTGCTCGTCGAAGCGATCAGCGGCATCCAGACGGTCAAGGCCAGCGCGCTCGAACCCACCATCGCCAAACGCTGGGACGATCAGCTTGCTGGATTCGTCTCGGCGAGCTTCAAGACTCAGACGCTTGCCACATTCGGGCATGAAGGTGTCAACCTGATCGGCAAACTGGTCAGCGCGGCGATGCTCTGGTACGGCGCGAGGCTGGTGATGGAGCAGCAGCTCAGTGTCGGGCAGTTCGTTGCGTTCAACATGTTCGCGCAACGCGTCGCGCAGCCGATCATGCGAATGGCCCAGTTGTGGACCGATTTTCAGCAGACCGGCATTTCGATGGCGCGGCTCGGCGACATTCTCAATACACGCACCGAGGTACCGCCAGTCAACGCGGCGCAGTTGGCGGCCGTCAGCGGGCGGGTCCAGTTCGATGCGGTGAAGTTTCGTTACCGGCCCGAGGCGCAGCCGGTTCTCACCGGCTTGAATCTCGAAGTTGCCGCCGGTGAATTCATCGGCATCGTCGGTCGATCCGGCTCGGGCAAGAGCACCCTGACCAAACTGGTTCAGCGTTTGTACAGTCCCGAACAAGGACGCGTCATGATCGACGGCACCGACATCGCCTTGATCGATGCGGCGCAGCTGCGCCGCCAGATCGGTGTGGTGCTGCAGGAAAACCTGTTGTTCAATCGCAGCGTTCGCGAGAACATCGCGATTGCCGACCCGGCAGCGCCAATTGACGCCGTGGTGCATGTGGCCCGACTGGCCGGCGCGCATGAGTTCATCTGCGAGCTGCCGGAGGGTTACGACACCATCGTCGGTGAACATGGCACCGGTCTATCGGGCGGTCAGCGGCAACGCATCGCCATTGCGCGCGCCTTGTTCACCGATCCACGGATCCTGATCCTCGACGAAGCAACCAGCGCACTCGACTATGAAAGCGAGGCGGTCTTGCAACGCAACATGGCCGCGATATGCGAAGGGCGCACGGTGATCGTCATCGCGCACCGCTTGAGTTCGGTACGTCGGGCCGACCGCATCGTCGTCGTCGACAAGGGCTGCATCGTTGAGAGCGGCAGTCACGTCGAGTTGCTGAAACAGCCCCTGGGCGCCTATGCCAAGCTGTGGTCGCTGCAATCGGGAGCGGACGCATGACTGAAGCCGCGATTCAACGCCATCCCGTCGTCGAATTGATCGCTCGCTATCGCGCGATTCTGTCTGCCGCGTGGGCCGTGCGCCGCGAGCTGGTAGGGCCGAAACGACTGGCGGACGAAACCGCTTTCATGCCGGCGGCGCTGAGCCTTCAGGAAACCCCGGTCCATCCGTCCCCGCGGCGAGCAGCGGTCACGGTTTGCGCGCTGTTCCTCATCGCGCTGGGGTGGGCGCTCGTCGGCCAGATCGATATCGTGGCTGTCGCCCCTGGCCGGATCGTCGTCGACGACAACAGCAAAACGGTGCAGCCACTGGAAAGCGGCATCGTGCGCCGCGTACTCGTCAGGGATGGTGATGTCGTGCTCGCCGGGCAACTGCTGGTCGAACTCGATGCCACGAATGCTGCTGCCGATGGGGCCAGCGTGGCTGAGCAGATGACCGCTGTGGTGTCCGAGCAGTGGCGCGCCAAGGCCTTGATCGAGGCCCTGGAATCGGGCCGCTTGCCCACGCTGGCCGGCCCCTCCGTGCAGAACGCCTTGCAAGACGGCGTGCGCCTGAATGCTGAATGGACCGAGATCAATGCCAAGCGCGCCAGGTTGGCGGCCGAATTGTCTCGACGGCAGGCCGAGGCGGTGACGCTGCGTGAATCGATCAAGAAGCTGGATGCGACCGTGCCGATTGCCCGGCAGCGCGAAACCGACTTCAAGACGCTTGCTGCGCAGGGATTCTTGTCTGACCATGCCGGGCAGGATCGCACACGCGAACGAATTGAAATGGAAAGCGACCTCGCCACCCAGCATGCACGGCACAACGAAGCACTGGCGGGGGTGAAAGAGGCGACCCATGCGAACCTGGCATTCATCGCGGAAACGCGGCGGGCTCTCAGCGAGCGCCATGCAACAGCCGCGTCGAAAGCTGTGCAGCTGACGCAGGAGCGCAGCAAGACCGAGCAGCGTAACAAGCTTTCGATGCTGACAGCGCCGGTCGACGGTACGGTTCAACAGGTGGCCGTGCACACCCAGGGCGGCGTGGTGACGCCAGCCCAGGCCTTGATGGTGATCGTGCCCAAAAACGCGCAACTCCATGCCCGGGTCGTGATCGACAACAAGGATATCGGCTTCGTGGTTGCCGGGCAATCGGTGCAGGTCAAGCTCGAGACCTTTCCCTTCACCCGCTACGGCACGGTGCCGGCCATCGTCAAAAGCGTTGCTGCGGATTCAGTCGTCGATGAAAAGGCAGGCGCGCTGTTTCCGGCAATCCTGACGCTGCAACAGACGACCATCGATGTTGACGGCAAACGCATCGCGCTGAGCCCGGGCATGAATGTGACGGCGGAGATCAGGACCGGCAAGCGCCGGGTGATCGACTATCTGCTCAGCCCGGTGCAGCGCGCCGCGAACGAGAGCCTGGGGGAGCGGTGATGCGGTTGCTGGTCGTGCATCAGAACTTCCCTGGCCAGTTCGGCCACCTCGTGCGCGCCTGGGCACGGCGCCCGGGGTGGGATGTCCGCGGTTTGGGGCGCGATACGGCGCCCGGCCTGCCCGGATTCGACCGGCTGTTGCGCTATCAGTTGGCACGCGACGTTCGCTCGGATCAACACCTTTATTTGCGAAAGACCGAGGCGTCGACCTTGCACGGGCAGGCCGCTGCGCGCGCGATGCTCGCGATGAAACGCGAGGGCTTCAGGCCAGACCTGATCCTGGCCCATCCGGGCTGGGGCGAGACCTTGTTCGCCAAGGACGTGTTTCCCGACGCCCGGATGGTGCATCTGTGCGAGTGGTACTACAACGCCGATGGTGCAGACCTCGGCTTCGACCCCGAATTTCCACTGAGTTTCGACGACCGAGCGCGGATTCGCTTGTGGAATGCACAACACGCGCTCGACCTGATTCATTGCGATGCCGCGGTCAGCCCGACCCATTGGCAGCGCAGCCGATACCCGACGATGCTGCGCGACAAGATCGTCGTCCAACACGAAGGTATCGATGCCGAGGGTCTGGCGCCCGACCCTTATGCGGCGATCCGGATGCCGAGTGGTGTGACCCTGAAGGCGGGTGACCCCGTCGTCACCTACGTCGCTCGCAACCTCGAGCCATATCGCGGCTTCCATGTCTTCATGCGGGCGCTGGAAACGATTCAGAAGCGTGACGCTCGTTGCCACGCCGTGATCGTCGGTGGTGACGAGGTCAGCTACGGCAGCCGACCGGAGACAGCCAGCTGCTGGCGCGAGAAGATGTTGGCCGAAGTCAAGGTCGACCCGACACGAACCCATTTTCTCGGGCGACTCCCACGGGCACAGTACATCAAGGTCTTGCAGGTGTCGGCTGTACATGTCTATCTGACCTATCCCTTCGTGCTCAGTTGGTCCATGCTCGAAGCAATGGCTTGTGGCTGCGCCATCGTTGCGTCGGATACCGCGCCGGTGCGGGAAGTGATACGGGACGGGGTCAACGGGAGGCTGGTCGGGTTTGGCGATCGGGATGAATTGGCGGCGTCGGTGTTCGACGCCTTGTATGCCGACCCTCAAGCCGACCGGCAACGAGTTGCGGCCAGAAGTGAAGCGCAGCGATTCGGGCAATCGCAGGGGCTTTATGGGTATGAACTGCTGCTGCAGCCGGTGCCAGCAGCAGCCACTTCGATGCAGTGTGCGGCTTGACCGTGAGGCGGCGAGCCTTCAGAGTGAGATTGATTCCACAACCAACGGGGAGAGCAGGATGACGAAGAACAGATCAAATGTCGAACATGGACTTGCCGGTTCGTACGGTACTTGTCGCGCTGATGCGTTCGGCCATGGCAACGGCATCGTTTCGGTGCCGTGCGCTCCACCGATCCGGAGACGTGCCGCAGTCGTTGGTTTTCCGATGTCGCCACCAATGAGAGGGCGGGCATGAGACTGCGCAATGTCCGCAGCGTTGCGTACGCGATGGGCCGGCAGGCCAGCACCGATCATCCCCGCAGAGACTCGAACGGGATGCCAGTTGGATCCGGGACAGGACGCTAGTCAAGCATGCCCAATCCTAATGGTGCCGGCGCTTGGGGGGTCACGCTTCGATGCATCTGCCGCTTCTTGAAGCGACCGGCGATTGTGGCGCTCGCGCTGCTGTGGTCCACAGCGGCATCTTCGCAGGTTGAACCGGGAACGCTGGCATTCGACGGCCTGCAGCGCAGCTACCGGCTGCACCTGCCCGCGCACGCACCGCAGCCCTGGCCGCTGGTGATCGTCTTCCATGGCTTTGGCGGCGATGGCGAGAATGCCCTCGAACAAGGCCGCTGGGTCGAAAAGTCCAATGCGGCAGGGTTTGCGGTGCTGGCGCCCGATGGCAGCTTCGAGCACGAAGATCGCGCACCCCGTTTCGTTGGCAATCCGCGTTCCTGGAACTCGGGCGCTGGCACCGGATCGCCGGCGCAGCAGCGTGGTGTTGACGACATCGGCTTCGTTCGAGCGCTGCTCGACGAGTTGTTGCGCACGCAGCCGTTGGACGCGAGCCGCGTCTATGCCACCGGGTTTTCGAATGGCGCGGCGATGGCCTTCCGTGTCGGGCTCGAGCTGTCGGAGCGCATCGCGGCAATTGCCCCGGTGGCCAATTCGCTGCTGACGGCACCGCAGCCGCTGAACCAGCCTGTGTCGCTGCTGCTGATCTGGGGCCGGGACGATCCGCTGAACCCGATCGAAGGTGGCCCCCTGAAACGCAGCACCGGCGCCGTCGCCCGCCCATCTGCACAGGAATCGTGGCAGACCTGGGGTCGGCTGCTTCATTGCAGCGACGAACCTCTTGAAAGCGTGCTGTCCGATCGCTTGACGCTGATGGCGCAGCGCGAATGCGATGGTGGGGCTTCGTCGCAATGGATCACGGTGGAAGGACTCGGTCACCAATGGCCCGGTGGCCGTACGTACCTGCGTTTGATCTCCGGCCCCGGCTCCGACGCCATCGACGCCACCGACCAGATCTGGCGCTTCTTCAGTCAGCAGCCCAGGCGACAGCCCGCGCAGCGGCGCTGAAGCAGGGCGACGCGCGGCCCGCGCCGACCAACTTCTGTCTCGCCTTCGCGTTTGGACCTTTCAGATGACTGACGGCATCGGGCGCATGCGCTTGTCTTGGCTTTTCCGCGAAATCAATAGCCGCGCGTAGCAATCGCCACGCGCGGCCTTCAACTTTCAGGTTGATCAGGCCAAGGCGAAGATCCCGCTCACCGCACCTTGCCTTCTTTCCACGCAGTCAGCAGCGTGTCGTAGGCAATCGTCTCGCCCTTCGGCTTTTCGTTGGCCAATTTCTTCCACGGGGCGCCCTTGTCGGACAGCCACTTGGTTGGCGAGCTCTTCTCGTTCAGCTTGGGTGGGCAGTTGGTCATGCCGGCGCGTTCCAGGCGGGCCATCACGTCGTCCATTTCGCCGGCCAGCGAGTCCATCGCCTTTTGCGGTGTCATCTCGCCCGTGACGGCCTGGGCCACGTTTTTCCACCACAGCTGGGCCAGCTTCGGATAGTCGGGCACGTTGGTGCCGGTGGGCGTCCAGGCGACGCGGGCGGGGCTCCGGTAGAACTCGACCAGGCCGCCGAGTTTGGGCGCCATGTCGGTCATCGCCTTGGAGCGGATGTCCGATTCGCGGATCGGGGTCAAGCCGACCAGGGTCTTCTTCAGGCTGGTCGTTTTGGCCGTCACGAACTGGGCGTAGAGCCAGGCGGCCGCGACCTTGTTGGGGTCGTGATCCTTGAAGAAGGTCCACGAGCCCACGTCCTGGTAGCCGTTTTGCATGCCGGCCTTCCAGTAGGGGCCATTCGGGCCGGGCGCCATCCGCCATTTGGGCGTGCCGTCGGCGTTGACGACCGGCAGGCCGGGCTTGGTCATGTCCGCCGTGAAGGCGGTGTACCAGAAGATCTGCTGCGCAATCTGGCCCTGCGCAGGCACCGGGCCGGCC